>JAZSCI010000094.1:0-3512 GCA_045602865.1 Acutalibacteraceae bacterium | reverse complement strand
TGTTACGCCATTTTTGATAGCAACAGAAGTTATATTTGACCGCACACTATACCATGGTGCTTTTGTACTATCCGAATAATTTCTCATATCACCAGTACCACTTATGGTTAGTGTTCCTTCATCATCAAGTGCCCATGTAAGGTTATCACCACAAGTACCACTGCTTGCAGCCTTTGCTTCAACCGCAAAAAGACCACTGAAATCAACTTCACCTAAGCCAACATAGGCAGAGCTGAAAATGATTGCGAGTGCAAGAATCACCGACACGCTTCTTTTCAATACATTTTTCATAGTAATACTCCTTTAAAGGTATATAAGCACAATATTGCATTATTATATTACCATATTCTTACATAATGTTTAAATAGCATTATTCCACAAAAAACACACCCTCATTTTGTGCAAGAAAAAGCCCTTATCTCCTGCTGAGTTTTTTACAAATCTCCGTTACGCAATCCTCGGGAGAAAGGCTTTCACAATCTATAGTAATATCCGCATATTTTTCGTACAATGGTCGGCGCTCCTCGTACAATTCATCAATTGTACACCCTTCCTTCATAGCAATTCCCCGTGTGGTGATATTATTTATTCTCTGTGAAATCCGTGTCGGGGAAAGCTTAAGGTAAACTACCTTTCCCGTTTCCTTAAGGTTTTTCATACCCTCCTCGCAGTAAACGGCGCTTCCTCCCGTGGCAATCACGCTATTCTCACAACGAAGCTCACGAAGAACAATATTTTCCTTGTTTTTAAACTCCTCAAGCCCATCATCATTTATGATATCGCACAGACTTTTTTTATATTTATTCTGTATTATCAGATCCGTATCTACAAAATCCGACAAAAGGGATTTTGCAAGAAGAACTCCTACCGTGCTTTTTCCGCATCCGGGCATTCCTATAAGAACAATATTCACATTTACGCCCCTCTTTTTTCAATTTATATTTCCACATCATTATATATGGCAAGTCCTTTCTCAGTCAAGAAAATAAATTTCAAAATCCTCAAATTCATATTTACAAAGCAACATCAATTTGATAAAATTCAAGTATAATGTAAATTTGTGTATATTACCTATGAAAGAGAGGCGCTGCTTATATGTCATTGTTTGACTTTCTGGGACAGATGTTTTCCAACCCTATGCTCTTTGTATCATCCGTACTGATACTGGGAGTTATCCTTGTAAACGGCTGGACTGATGCTCCCAACGCTATTGCCACCTGTGTTTCCACCCGCGCAATCGGTGTGAGAAAGGCTATTATTATGGCTGCCGTGTTCAATTTCCTGGGCGTACTTGTTATGACTGCCATAAACAAATCCGTTGCCATGACCATTTACAATATGGTTGATTTCGGCGGGGATGCTCAGCTTTCACTTATTGCTCTGTGTGCGGCTATGGCGGCAATCGTTATCTGGGCAACCGCTGCCTGGTATTTCGGTATTCCCACAAGCGAAAGCCACGCGCTTATTGCAGGTATTTCAGGTGCGGCTGTGGCTATACAGAACAGCTTTCAGGGTATTAACGGCAACGAGTGGATAAAGGTGCTTTACGGCATTGTGCTTTCCACCGCATTAGGCTTTGCTATGGGCTTCCTGACATCCAAGCTTACCGTAGCAGTTTTCAGAAACAAAAACAGACTCCGCTCCGAAAAATTCTTCGGCGGCGCTCAGGTCTGCGGCGGTGCCGCTATGGCATTTATGCACGGTGCACAGGACGGACAGAAATTTATGGCAATCTTCCTTTTAGGTGCCGCATTCTCAAGCGGTCAGTCAAATGCAAGTGATTTTGATGTACCCTTGTGGTTAATGGTCCTTTGCTCACTTGTTATGGGACTTGGCACCTCAATCGGCGGCTACAAAATAATCAAATCCGTAGGAATGGATATGGTAAAGCTGAAGCCTTATCAGGGCTTTGCGGCAGACCTTGCGGCTACGCTGTGTCTTCTTCTCTCCTCTCTTACGGGTATTCCCGTAAGCACCACCCACACAAAGACTACTGCAATTATGGGTGTGGGCGCAGCAAGAAGAATCAGCAACGTAAACTGGGCGGTTGTTAAGGAGCTTGTGCTGACCTGGGTATTCACCTTCCCCGGTTGCGGCTTCCTGGGCTTCCTTATGGCAAAGCTTTTCCTGTTTATATTCGCATAACTCAGTATTTTCATATTGATAAATAAAGGAGAATTAAAATGGCAAAGAAAGTAAAAAACGATTATTTCAAAATGATTGAGCAGCAGGTAGGCTTCTGTGTTGAAGCAGCTTCACTTCTTGAGGAAATCCTCAAAAACTACTCTCCTGACACCGTTACCGCAGACAAGGACCGTATTCACGAAATCGAAAACAATGCGGACACTCTTCACCACGATATTATCAACAAGCTTACTGTTGAATTTATTACTCCCATTGACCAGGAGGACATTTTAGGTCTTGTACAGATTATTGATGATATTACTGATGTTCTTGATGAAATTGTGCTTGAGCTTTATATGTATCATATTGATGTAATCCCCAGCCGCGCTCCCGAGGTTGTAAAGCTTGTAAGCCGTTGTATCGGTGCCCTTCACGAGGCTGCAGGTGAGCTTCGCAACTTCAAAAAGCCCGAAAAGCTCCGTACCCTTCTTGTTAAGGTAAACACCATTGAAAGTGATGCGGACAACCTTTTCGTTGAGGCAATTCATCATCTGTTTGCAACAGAAAACGATGCGAAAAAGATTATCGGTCACAAGGCAATTTATGAAAGACTTGAGAAATGCTGTGACCTTTGTGAGCACGCGGCAGATGCAATCGAGCAGATCATTCTCAAGAACACATAAGCCTATGCCACAGGTAACCATAAACAATATAACGTATTCTGCAGAGCAGGGAGAGAAGCTTTCCTCCCTGCTTCTTCGTAAGGGGATTTATGTACCCCACATCTGCGGTGGCAGAGGAGTATGCAGAAAATGCCTCGTAAGGGTAAACGGGGAGCAAAGGCTTTCCTGCACCTTTGAAATCACAGAGGATATTACGGTAGAAATCCCCCAAAGCGAGGATATTGCGGCTCCCACTCCTGCCGCCGTGTCCGATTTCAGATATAACGATGAAAGGCTTTGCTATATTCTTGACATAGGCTCTACCACCCTTGCATTAGCCGTTGCAGAGCCTGATTCAGGAAAAATAGTCGACTGCTATACATCCGTAAATCCTCAAAGACAATTCGGGGCAGATGTTATTTCCCGTATCGCCTACTGCAAGGAAAGCTCCGTAAAGCCACTTACCGAAGTGCTTCTTTCAGAAATCTGTGCACTTATGAAAAAGGCAGACAGAGGTATTCTCCCCATGTATGTTACGGGAAATACCACAATGCTCCACACCTTTTTCGGTAAGGATATTTCCTCTATGGGCTCATTCCCCTATTATCCTGAATTCACAGAAAGCAGGTCAGTAAAGGGTGCTGAAGCAGAGCTTCCCCTTGCATCAGAGATAACCTCAATGCCCTGCCTTAATACCTTTGCAGGTGCCGATATTCTGTCAGGTGT
>JAZSCI010000093.1:0-2544 GCA_045602865.1 Acutalibacteraceae bacterium | reverse complement strand
CACACAATTGCTCTACTCCTAAGGAATACGAACACGAGAGAAACACCTTTTATCAAAAAATATAAAGTTTTTCACATAAGATATTTTCTTATAAGCACAAGAGCCATAAGGTGCACGGGATAGAAAAGATAGAAGGCATATTTAAGGAGCTTACCACTAATAAACCCTCTTTTTCCGTTGTACAGATTAATGGGAATAAAGGCGCACCAGGCGGCTATACCTCCCGAAAGGCAAGGATAGGAAAATACACTTGCCAAAGCTCTCTGATTTCTCAGAAGGTACAGAAGTATTATAAGCAAAACGCCCTGAATACTGTAATCGCAACGTATTACAATTGCTGACAGAGCCACAAGGAGTACAAGTATTCCTCTTTTCAGATCATCCCTGATATTTTCAAGAAGCCACATCCCTAAAAAGCCCAGGAACAAAGTGAAATAAATGTTCTGCTTATCAAGAGAGAAGGTCTGTCTTGAAAGGAAAATATCAAAGGGAATCTCAGAAAGAAAAGCAAAAATCAGCAAAACTATTCCAAAACGCTTTTTATTTCTGGTATGAGTATAACCCTCGGTAATAAGGAATGCAAATATAGGGAACGCAAGTCTTCCTATGTATCTTCCTATAAGTACAAGATTAAGGCTTTTCCCGAACAGGGTAAAGGGCTCAGTTGCAAAATCGAATTGGGACAGAATAATAATTGAGGTATGATCGATAAGCATTGAAACTACCGCAATAAGCTTCAGCATACTGCCATCAAGGATTCTTATTCTGTCAAGAAAGCTTTTTCCTTTTGCCATACCCATTACCCCATTGTAAACAGAGGCGTTTCGGTATCATAATTCGAGGTCCAGACATTTATTCTGAATCCGAAAAGCTCGGGAATTGTCAATCCCGTTTCGCCGATTTCCTCAAGAAGCTGTTTCATTGAATAGCTGTCAAATTTGCAACGAAGCATATAAATGTCATCGTATTCAGTTGTAATAAAATTCCAATCCTGCTTTTTGCCGCCTTTTTCAAAGCCGAAGCAGAGGAAATTGTTCTCGAAATTATTATTGAGCTTTTTGTAAGCGGCTTCATCCGTAAAATAGATATCAAGCCACACAAACTCATCCTCTTTTACCATTTCAACACTCTTTATACCCTGGGCAGCATCGGAATACATCACAGGTGTAAGAGGATATTTGCTTGTAAAGTCCTCGTAGTTCATAGCATAAGTGCCGAGAATGGTTCTTCCCACACCATCACCATTTTTGTGCTTGATATAAAGATTGAATTTAAGCGCATTAAGGACATTCTCATAATTAACAGTAATTTTATCTGTGAGAGCTACTGTATTTACAAGATCCTCTATATTATAAAGACTGTACTGAGCTATTGTGTCACCCTTGAGCTTAAGCTCTGCAGGTAACCCTACCTGAGTGCCGTTATTAATATAGAAATAGAACACGGGATACACATCAAGGGACATAACATTTGCCGCATAATGCACATCAAGAAGACTCTTTTTGTCAGTATACTCAACAGTAATTCTGACACAGTTATTCTCTTTCGTAGCACTGACAGTCTTTATAGACTCCGAATAGCGCTCCATACCTTCGAGAGTAATTATTTTGTCATCCTCCGGTCTTGCTTCTGTCAAACCCGTATTCAAGCTCTCTGTAGCGGGAGCTGTAGTTGCCTCAAGTGATTGCTTTTTCTCGCTGATTGCAGAGCCGAGGCTGAATACCCCCACAAGAACAACGGCAACCACAATTATACCCAGACCTAATAAAAATGGGTTTTTCTGAATTTTATAAGACAGACTGTTTCTGTTTTCCTCAAACATTATTTATCCTCCGTATTTTTACGGGCTTCTTTGGCTTTTTCTGCTGCCTCCCGTTCCTCATTTTCCTGCTTTTCGGCTTGTCTGCCTGCCTTTTCGGCGGCTTTTTCGATTTCTCTCTTTGCCTTCTTCTCCTCACGGATTTCCTTTTTGGTAGGTTGAGGAGCAGGCGGAGTATCCGCAAGCTTCATAAAGTCAATTTTTGCCATCTTGGTTTTGGGAAGTGCATCAAGAATAGTTACACTGCTCGGTCTTGAGAATCTCTCTAGCTTACTGTCACAGTATTCCTTTATGCACTTACAAACCTCATCAGGGTTATCGGTAGGCTGATTGAGTGATACAAAAAGCTTTATAATGGGCTTAGTATCAATATATCCCTGAACTGCACAGGCTTCGCTGATATAATCGAGTTTTAAAATCTCGTTCTCAATATCATTAGGATAAACATTGTAGCCTGAAATGATAATCATTCTCTTTTTTCTACCAGTGAAGAAAATGTAGCCATCCTCATCCATATAACCAAGGTCACCAGAGAGAACCCATTTATTGCCCTTACGGTCAAAATGGAAGCAGTCGTCACTCTTATCAAGGTAGCAATTCATTACGGTGTCACCACTTACAACAATTTCACCAATTGTGTTAGGTGGTAATCTCTTGTGACGTTCATCCCAGATTTCTACACGAAGCTCTGCAAGTGGGCGACCAATTGAGTTTTCTTTATAAGC
>JAZSCI010000092.1:0-4611 GCA_045602865.1 Acutalibacteraceae bacterium | reverse complement strand
AATTATTGATTCAGGTGCGGAAATTACAACCCAGTCGGGGAAAAGAAAGGTTACCTGGGGCGATTTCTGTATTCTGCTCAGAAGCAGAAAAAACAGAGTTAAACCCTTTGTTCAGGTATTTAAAGCAAAAGGGATTCCTCTTAATGTTGAAATTGAAGGCGATACAGTTGAATACAAGGAAATAATGTTTTTGCGCGCTCTTGTAAAAGCTGTAAGTAATCCTCTTGATAATATTTCCTTGCTTGCGGTTATGATGTCCCCTGTTTTCGGTTTTACGGCTGATGAGATTGCTGAAATCAGGATGATCGATAAAGACGCAGATTTATATTATTGCCTCACAAAATACGCTGAAGACTCCGTTAAGTGCAAGAATTTTCTGTCAAAGCTACAACTGTACAGAAATATTGGGGCATCATATAATATAGCTGATTTTGTCAGATTTATTATTGATGATACCTCTGTTGCTGATATATATTTTGCGGCAGGTGAGGGTAATCAGCGCCGCGCCAATATCAAAGGCTTTTTAAAGGTTGCTTCTGATTTTACTCAAAGCGGAAGAAATGGCTTGAGTGATTTTGTGAAGTATATGGAATTGGCAGCAGAAAGCGGCGGCATTGTTAGTGTTGAATCTGATTTCATTGATGAAAACAGTGTGAAAATTATGTCGATTCACAAAAGCAAGGGGCTTGAGTTTCCTTATGTTATAGTTGCGACTTGCAGTAAAAAGTTCAATCGCCTGGACCTTAACAAGCCTCTTACGGTTACAAGAGAAACGGGCGTTGGTCTCAGGGTTCGTGATGATGAACATTTTACCCGATATCACTCAATATCATCCATCGCAACAGAGTATGCGCTTCTTTTCGGAAGTGTTTCCGAGGAAATGAGAATTCTCTATGTTGCTATGACACGTGCCAAAGAGCATATTGCCTTTGTTTGTAATTCTAATGCCCAGGGCTTGAAGAAGCGTGTCAGGTTGAACCATCTTCTTTCTACTGATGAAAACGGAATAATCAATCCCTTTGCAGTTTTTGATGCAGTAAGTGTATCGGAGTGGCTTCTTACCTGCTTTGCCCAGCATCCTGATTGCGGCGGAATATATGATTCCTGCTTAATTCCTGCGGAAGGATATATTCGGGAACAGAAATTTGGTGTTGATACCAGATTTGTTGATGGTGTTGAAGTATTGTCCGATATTTCCGATGAGGTAAAAGCATCTGAGTCTGTCGATGCTGCATTACTGGATATTCTTGGGGAAAATCTTGAGTATTCATACCCTTATGATTATTCGGGTGTTCTTGCTAAGAGGACTGCTTCATCTACAGAAAAGAGGAAGACTCGCCGGGAATATTTTGCTTCAAAAAAGCCTGCCTTCCTTTCGGGTGATCTGACAGGAGGCGAAAGAGGCACAGCCGTACACAAATTCCTTGAGCTTTGTGATTTTTCTGCTGTTTCCTCAGGAATTGAAAGTGAAAAAAAGAGACTTCTTGATTCAGGGCTTATTTCAATTGAAGAAGCCAAGGTTATTGATGAAAAAACCATAGGTTGTTTCCTTGAGTCAGATGTGGGCAAAAGACTTCTTAAAGCTCCGAAGATTTATAAAGAATATGAATTTTCTGTTTTGAAATCCGTGGGTGAGTTTTATGGCGAATGCGCCGATAACATCAAGGATGATAAGATTGTTATTCAGGGAAAGCTTGACCTTGCATTTGAAGAGGATGACGGAATTGTTCTTATTGATTATAAAACGGACAATGTTACTGATAAAAGTCAGTTTGTTTCATTGTACAGTGAACAATTGAAAATTTATGCCGATGCAATAAGTGAATGTACGGGTATTCCCGTTAAGGAAGCCTATGTGTATTCTTTTAAGCTTAATGAGTTTATTGATATTATGTGAGGTGGTTTTTATGAATAAAAAGTATATTACTGTTTCTTTTTGTATAATTGCCGTTGCTTTGGTTTTTACATTGGTTGTTGCCGGTGTCACAAAAAAAGACAATACAGGAAATAACAATGACATCAGCAATCCTGCCGTTTCCGAGGAAGTCAGCTTAAAGACAAATGAAGGAAGCTACACCATAAAAATCAACACAGTATATGATGTCGAGCCGTTGACAGATGAGGAAAATCCACCGGCTGCTGACCGTGTTGCGGTGGTTGTATATGAATATACAAACGATGATATTTCACATGGTCTGTCTATCGGTAACACTCATTTCAAGGCTTTTGATTCGAAGGGAACAGAGCTTCAGCAATATCCACAGAAGGATTTGTTTCAAGCAAGCGAGATAGGGGAGTCGGGAACATTTACCGCAAGTGTTGCCTTTGCTCTTAATCATACAGAAAATTCGTTGACACTTGAGTATTATAACGATGTCTCTTCAGTAAAGCCTGATACTGTTTACGAGCTTAACTGGTAAGCGAAACGATATTATAATTCACATATATAAAAAAGCCTTTTCTCCGTTATCGGAAGAAAAGGCTTTTTTATATGGTGTTATTCGATTATTGCTTTAAATGCTTTGTCTACGGGGTGTTTTCCGCCACCTTGTCTGTATTTTGCTGCACCCGATTCAAATATTGTACACAACTCACCGTTTTTGGTGGTAATTCCTTCGATCATAGGTGGGGCTATGATTTTTTCGGATAAATGTTGTGAACTGCAGGCATAAAGATCAACAGATTGCTCATCAATTGTAATTGTTTCAGTTTTTTCTGAAAGAAATACATCTTCAAATATGTAAATATATGAATCGTTTTTTCTGCCATAGCTTGATGTGAAAACAAGCTTGTCTGTTTTTGTTACCGCCATACCTTGTACCTGTTCGGGGATGGCAAGAAAATAATCAGGAATATACCCGTTGGATGAGCTGTTTATTTTTTTGACCGAAGGAAGTCCCTCTTCAAGGGTGTACCCCTCGCAGTATGCATAAAAGGTTTCTCCGCTGTCAAGCGTTGTTATTCTTTCTGCACCTTGCTTTGCTTTGTCATCACTTTCTATGAAATCACCAAACCAGAGTATTCCATCAGAAATACCGGCAAATGAGCCTTTTGTCCAAAGTCTGAATTTGCTTGTGAATTGTATTGCTTGTCCGCTTTCGGTGTTTTGAAGAGCTTCAAGAGAGAATACATAGCATTCGCTATCACTTGAGATGAAAATATATCCATTTGAAGCAGCTATGCCGCCTGCATGTCCTATGTAATCTGTTCCATCCATATTTTTCAAAGGATGATATGCAGTCATTTTGCTCGATTTACCATCTACTATCATAATTACAGATGGATATTCCTCATTTTCGTAGTAGCCGCTGATTACAAAGTTGTCTTCTTTTGGATCGTAGCATAACCCCTGTGGTATTACACCCTCAAGAAGTCCCGGTACAGTAAAGTCAGGGGAGAAGCTTTTGTTAAAGTTTTTATATTGTTCTGTGGTTTCCGTATCTGTTTCGAGTATTACCTCTGTCTGTGTCAGTTTTTCAGTGGCTTTTTTTGTTTTGAGAATATCAGGATTACCGCAAGCGGCAAGAGTAACAACAGAAACTATCAAACAAAAAAGCTTAATTATTTTTATTTTCATAACAATCAATCCTGTCAATGTATCTTTATAGTTTCAAAGCATAATAATTATAACATAAATGTTTCTTTAGTCAATTGAAATAAAGAATAAAAGATTTTTGTCAGTATTTAAGATTTTTTGTGTTTTTGGCATTTTAAGGGTTGTATCTTTAGAAAATCTATGTTATAATTCATTGATTTTAAAATTTTTCTTATATGAGATGGGGGTTCTCAAATTGAAAACTATTGGTGTACTTACAAGTGGCGGTGACGCACCCGGTATGAATGCTGCTATTCGTGCAGTTGTAAGAACAGCTTGTGAAAGTGGAATGAAGGTTATGGGTATTCGCCGAGGCTACAAAGGCCTTATTGAGGGCGATATGTTTGAAATGAATCTTCGTTCTGTTTCAGATATTATCCATCGTGGCGGTACAATGCTTTATTCTGCACGTTGTCCTGAGTTTGCTGATCCCGAGGTGCAGGACAAGGCGGTTGCAGTTTGCCGTGAGTTTGGTCTTGAGGGTATTGTTGCTATTGGCGGTGACGGTACATTCAAAGGCGCTCGTGCACTTACTCTTAAGGGTATACCTTGCATTGGTATTCCCGGCACAATCGATAACGATATCGCTTCCTGCGATTACACAATCGGTTATGATACTGCTCTCAATACCGTTATGGCTATGGTTGACCGTATCCGCGATACAACAGAGTCGCATGACCGTTGTTCAATCGTTGAGGTTATGGGTAGAAATGCAGGTTATCTTGCTCTCAATGCAGGTATTGCTTGCGGTGCTACATGTATCCTTATTCCTGAGGTTGATTATGATATTGATTCATATATTATTGAGAGAATGAAGCGTACACAGAAGACCGGTAAGGAGCACTTTGTTATAGTTATTGCAGAGGGTGTTAAGGGTGTAGATGCCAACTCTCTTGCTAAGTATATTGAGCAGAAAACAGGTGTTGAAAGCCGTGCTACTGTATTGGGCCATGTTCAGCGTGGCGGTTACCCCTCTCTCCCTCTCACCCTTCTCCCATGCCCTATGGTCTTCCATG
>JAZSCI010000091.1:0-2832 GCA_045602865.1 Acutalibacteraceae bacterium | reverse complement strand
GTTTATTATCAGATGCAGGAGCAGGTTAAGCTCGCATTTGATTCAAACGGCATTTGCATCCCGTTCAATCAGCTTGATGTTCACATAAAAAACGAAAAATAAAGGTAAATTGAAATGACAGATTTATTGGTAAAAATATTCATTAAAAGAAAACCCAACCCCTCACGCGAGGATTACGGAAGACTTGCAGGAATCGTTGGTATAATCTGCAACCTTATACTCAGTGCCATAAAATTCATTATAGGAACATTATCAAACAGTGTTTCTATAATTGCAGATGCTACAAACAACATATCCGATGCAGGCACATCCATTGTAACCCTTGTAGGCTTCAAACTATCCGGGAAGCCTGCCGATGAGGAGCATCCATACGGTCATGCCCGTATTGAATACATTACAGGACTTATAATATCATTCCTGATTATACATATCGGACTTGACATTCTCCTTGATGCAATAAAGAAAATAATAACACCCGAAAAGGCATCGCTCAGTGTTTTATCCACAATCATATTGGGGATTTCCGTACTGTTCAAGCTTTGGTTAGGGCTTTTCAACAAAAAGCTGGGAAAAACCATTAAATCAAAAGCCCTTGAGGCAACTGCCGCAGATTGCAGAAATGATGTTATCGCAACCACTATGGTGCTCGTTGCCGCAATAATTTCCGGATTCACAGGCTTTAATCTTGACGGGTATATCGGTGTTATTGTTGCCGCACTCATTATTTATTCGGGAATAGGTCTTGCAAAGGACACTGTGGGACCGCTTTTAGGTCAACCGCCCTCAAAGGAGATTTACGAAAAAATCGAATCAAAGATTTTATCATACGAAAATGTTCTTGGTGTGCACGACCTTCTTATACATAGCTATGGTCCCGAAAAATTCTTCGCATCTGCACATATTGAAATGGATGCAAATACAGATGTTCTCGTTTGTCACGACATTATGGACACTATCGAAAGAGATGTAATGAGGGAAATGAATATTCATCTGGTTGTGCACCTTGATCCCACTGTTCTTGACTGCGAGGAAACAAACGATCTTAAGGCACTTGTTGCAGATATACTCCATGAAATAGATCCTATAATCACCTTCCACGATTTCAGGGTTGTTGTAGGTGACAAGGCAAAGAATGTGCTTTTTGATATAGTTGTTCCGCCCTCATACAAATACTCCGACAAGGAGCTGAAGGATATGATTTCCGAAAAAATAAAGGTTGCCGGCGAAGGCAACCTCTATGCAGTAATCCTTGTGGACAAAAGCTACGGACAATTAAAAAGCGAGACTGAATGATTCCGCCATCAGAGAATTATGCAGATCAATCCGCTGCAGCCATCATTTATAATCCTTTCAAGAGTTTCCTGTATCTTGCCACGGGCATCCACAGGCATATGACATAATTTACTTCTCAATCCCTCATTGACAAGCTCATTGAGGGATTTTCCGAATATATCGGACTCCCAGATTTTATGGGGATCCTCCTCAAAACCGGTAAGAAGATATTTCAGCAGCTCCTCTGATTGGCTTTCCGTCCCCACAACAGGGGCAACCTCGGTCTCAATGCAGGTTTTGAGCATATGAATCGATGGTGCTGATGCCGAAAGGCGAACACCATACCTGCCCCCTTGCTTTACAATTTCAGGCTCCTTAAGAGTAAGCTCATCAATATCGGGCATTACTATGCCGTATCCCGTTGCTTCCACCTCATCAAGGGCATTTTTCACTCTGTCGTACCGTTTCTTTATATCGGAAAGCTCCTTGATTACTTCCACAAGCTCGTTTTCATCGGAAATTTCAAGCTGTGTTTTTTCGTGAATTATTTTATACACCAGATCACTTGTAAGACACACAGAGAGCTCTGCGCACCCTACCCCCAGATCAAGCCTGGAAATTTCAGTGGTCAGCACATATTCATTGGCACACATATGCTCTGCTACTTCATCCAGATCACCGATGCAGGTTATATTTCCCACAGATGTCTTTACTGCATCACACAAGGATTTACGCAGCCAATGCTCTCTGTCCAGCCCCATTACCCAACCCGGCAGAGAAACACCTATTTCCTTAACCGGGAATCTGTAAAGCACGGCAGAAAGCACTTCTCTTATGAGAGCTTCATCCATATTAAGGCAATCAACCGGAATTACCGGTACACCGTACTTACGTGTCAGCTGAGCACTCAGATACACACACTCTCTGTCCTCGGGACGGGTACTGTTCAGAAGCACCACAAAGGGCTTATTAATTGAGCGAAGCTCTGCCACAACCCTTTCCTCGGCTTCCTCGTACTCCTCTCTGGGAATATCGCTGACAGTGCCGTCTGTTGTTACAACGAGACCTATTGTAGAATGCTCGGTTATTACCTTTTGTGTACCTATTTCCGCCGCCATATTGAATGGAATTTCATTTTCGTACCAGGGAGTTTTCACCATTCTCGGCTTATCATCCTCTACATACCCGAGAGAGCTCGGGACAATATATCCCACACAATCAATAAGCCTGACATTGAGGGAAGCATTGTTGGGCAAGTCAACCTTTACCGCATCCTCAGGTATAAATTTTGGCTCGGTTGTCATAATTGTTCTTCCTGCCGCCGACTGAGGAAGCTCATCCATAGCTCTCTCCCGCTTGTGGGAGCTTACCATATTGGGAAGAACGAGTGTATCCATAAACCTTTTTATAAAGGTAGATTTACCTGTTCTTACCGGTCCTACTATACCTATGTATATATCTCCTCCGGTTCGCAACTCAATATCCTTGTAAATATTCGTTTCTGTCATATAACTACCTCCGACAAGCCTTTTAAATCATCAATAAATGCTATGTTCATAT
>JAZSCI010000090.1:0-2240 GCA_045602865.1 Acutalibacteraceae bacterium | reverse complement strand
ATTAAGTCGTGTAGCATTCAGCTGCAGGTCATATTCATCTATAGGTTTACTGAGTCCTAAAGTTTCAGGTTCAAACACACCCAGAAGAGTTTTGGCAACATCCTCATCTATATCAATCGAGCCGAAGCTTCCGCTCACATTATAAACAGTATGTGCCGTTTCCATAATCTCTTCATCGGTCTGCTCTCTGTTCGAAGTACAAGCCCCGAGACAAAGAACAACGGTTATAGCCAATATAAGACAAAGTAATTTTTTCATAATACACAGCTCCATTGTATTTTTCTACAATATACATTATTTCCGAGCTGTTTGTCAACTCAAAGAATTTACCTGCACGTTTTCCGGCAGAGGTATTTCTCCTTTGTTGCAATACCTCCCCTTATGTGTCTTTCCTCCTTATTTGTATCAAGAACCTGCCGCACGGCACAAAACAGAGTCGGGTCAATTCTTTTAAGTCTTACGGTAACATCAGTATGTACGGTAGATTTGGACACACCGAATTTCTGTGCCGCTGCTCTGACCGTAGCCTTGCTTTCCGCAATATAACGCCCAAGCTCAACCGGGCGATTATCATAATCATTATACATTATTTACCCTCCAATCCGACATACATAAAAATCCGTGAATCTGAATTATGATATATAAATCTATATGTGGGTAATTACAAAAAATATGACAAAATTTATTCATTATGACAAAAAACAGTTTTATCGTATTGATCTAAATAAATTAATTGCTTTTGCACCCGGGTTAATATATAATAATCACATAACTCTTACACGGACAAAGCATAATTTCTGCCCGGTTCGAGAGATTTTTTGAGAGGTGTTATTATGGAATTCAAGCCCTACCACAAAAGCCTTGATGTTTTACATTCAGGCACAGAAAAGCCACGCGCATACTTTATCCCCTACGATAATCTGGAGGATGCTCTGTCAGGAGACAGAAACAAATCCCATTACCTGACAAATCTCTGCGGTCAGTGGGATTTTAAATACTACTCCACCTTTGAGGACGTGGACATTCTCCCCGATAATGAAGATTTCAAAAGATTCGCTTTCAGCAAGGTAAATGTACCCGGCTGCATACAGCTTTATGATATTGACGGTGTAGACGCCCCCCTTTACTCAAACCTTATGTACCCGTTTTCTGTTGATCCTCCCCATGTACCCGAGGACAATCCTTGCGCATTTTTTGTAAGAGAATTTGAGTTGAGCGATGAGCTTGCACAAAGGGAGAACATCATTACATTTGAGGGTGTATCCTCCTGCTTCTATCTTTGGATAAACGACTCCTTTGCAGGCTACAGTCAGGTTTCTCATTCCACCAGCGAATTCAACATCACGCCATACATCCGCAGCGGCAAAAACAGAATCTGCGTTCTGGTTGTAAAGTGGTGTGATGGCTCATATCTTGAGGACCAGGACTATTTCAGACTTTCAGGTATTTTCAGAGAGGTTTATATTCTCTCAAGAAGCAAAAGCTATCTCAAGGATGTATACATAAAGCAAAACGTTACAGAGGATTTGTCAAATTGCACTCTGACTATTGACTGTCTCATTAACGGAAGCTCTCCCGTGCTTTACGGATTGGCAGATCCTGCAGGAAATATAATCCGACAGGGCGAAAGCGAGGCTCCTGTATTCAATATTGACATAGACAAGCCTATTCTCTGGAACGATGAAAAGCCCTATGTTTATTTCCTTTTCCTTACAGTGGATGATGAGATAATCCCCTTCCAGCTTGCACTCAGAAGAATTGAAATCAAGGACAAAAAGCTTCTTTTCAACAACAAGGCAATTAAGCTCAAGGGAATTAACAGACACGATATGTCACCTGTCAACGGATATGCGGTGACTCTTGATGAAATGAAGCAGGATCTCATTCTTATGAAAAAAGCAAATGTAAATGCCATAAGAACATCCCACTATCCTAACGATCCTCGTTTTTATGATCTTGCGGAGGCTCTTGGCTTCTATTTCATTGATGAAACCGATATCGAAACACACGGTATGGGATATAACACCTCTTCCGATTGGGACTGGACAAGATGGTCAATGCTTTCCACCATTCCCGAGTGGAAGGAAGCTTATGTTGACCGCGCTGCACGACTCTTCGAGAGAGACAAGAACAAGGGCTCTGTGCTTATGTGGTCTCTCGGCAACGAAAGCGGCTGCGGAGTTAACCATCGTGCTATGCGCGAGTACATCAAAAGCAAGTCGGAGGCCAAGCGGTCTTAG
>JAZSCI010000089.1:0-2164 GCA_045602865.1 Acutalibacteraceae bacterium | reverse complement strand
AGCATATCTTTTGTATAATCTTCTTACGCAAAGCCCGTACCCCTCAAATATTGCACGGGTGCTGACACTTGTCTGTACTGCGGGAAGCGTAAGTCTGGCTTTTTTTCTGAGTAAATTCGACAAATTCCGACTTTTTGCATCAATTGCATTTATTCTGGCAGGGTTGTTTCTGGTAACTGACCTTGACACGTTTTTATTCGGGAATTACTACAATATCAATTACGCTTCACTTAACCTTATTCTGCCTATGATGCTTGTGCCTATTGCGTACAGTCAGACACGATATTATGACAGTCCCTGGTACTGGCCCTGGATTATTGCATTTCTGGGAGTTTTCATACCCCTTATGGACCCGTCTCACAGTATTGTTGTCTGCCTTCTTATTGCAGGTGCAATCACACTGAAGGCTCTTACCGATTCCTTTACACAGCGTCCCTGGAAATTTATTGCCTCGGCAATTGTTGCCTTTGTTGCAGTTACGGGTGCCGTGTTCTATTTTGACATCATAAAGGATTATATGCTTTCCTTCTGGAGTGCCTCTCTTACCGGTGGTGAATCAGCGCCCTTAACCGGGGGCTGGGCTCTCATTACAATAAGAAATGCTCTCCCCTCCCTTAAGCTTTTTGAAGGTGCAAGCTACACAGTTGACGGATATACAATAACCGAGCTTTTCGGAAAGCTTAATTCATACGAATTCCTGACAAGGGCATTTGAAAAGGGTATTATCCCTGCACTTTTTACCCTTTGTCCGGGCATCTTTCTTTCCCTTTATTCCTTTATTACCGCCACATTGTGCGAGAAAAAATCCTTTGCAGAATTTTTCGGCTTCTCTACGGGAATATATTTCCTTACAAAAACCCTTATGAATGTATTTTCCGTATTTTTCCTGGCGGCACCCATTACCAACCTGCCCTTATACGGCTCGTGGTTTTCCTCAACTGTTGAGCTTTCGCTCTTCGTTCTCTGTATATTTATCTCGATTTTCTCCATAGACTATAAGCAGCCTAAAAAGGTTTTCTTATATAGCTTTCACAGGTTTATTAAAGCCTGTGCAGACAGTGCCCTCGAAAAGGATGAGAGGACTCTGGCAGAGGAAGAAGAGAAAACAAATACTTAAAAGCATATACCGCCACCTACGGTTTTTGCAAAACAAAATCCACTGAAAGGATTATATAATATGACCTATGTTATGTCCGACCTTCACGGTTACCCCCTGAGAAAATTCATGGAGCTGCTGGAGAGGGTGAATTTTTCCAAGGATGACACCTTGTATATCGGCGGAGATGCCATTGACAGAGGAAATGAAGGAATAGCCCTTCTTCAATATATAATGGAGCAGGAAAACATCGTATTTTTCCCCGGCAATCACGAAGAATTTATGCTTGATGCAGAGCCTCTTTTTTGGGAAATCACCGAACATTCCGTAAAAAATTTCTCCGTAGCACCTATGTTCGCTTATTATGACTGGCTTGAAAACGGCGGTGAAATCACCATCAGTCATATTAAAAAAATGACAACCGAGGACAGAGACAAGCTTTATGCCTATCTCCGCTCCTGCCCCCGTTGTGCCACCTTTTCCGTAAACGGCAAGGACTATATTTTTGCCCATACCGTGCCTGAAAATTTTTCATCCGACAAGCCTCTTGATGAGTATACGGATGAGGAGCTTTTATGGTCAAGACCTTTTGATGAGGAGCCTGAAGATATCTTTGATGAGGTGGGTATACGCCTTAAGGAGCGTATGGGCTACGAATTTACGTTCACAGTACCCTTGGAGGAAAATTCTGCGGAGCTTTCCAAGGAGTTCCAACGGAAGGAAGCCTTTCAGGAGTATACCGGGAAGCATCTGATTATCGGGCACACTCCCACATTTACCGTATCAAGTAATTACCGCGGCAAGCCCATATTCGGAAAAAACTGGGTAAATATTGATGTAGGTGTAAGCGGCGGCTATTCCCCGCTACTGCTCAGGCTTGATGATATGAAGGAATTTTACGGATATTGATTTAGAGTGGGTAAGGTATATCCGAACCAGCCTTAAACGGCGATGTTTCGGTACTTTTGCCCGATTTGCCTTTGAAAGGCGGAAGCCTGTCTGCAGTCAAATGCGACCAAAATTCCTCGCAACCTCATCCGTTTAAGGTCGAAGAATTTTGTGATTAAG
>JAZSCI010000088.1:0-4691 GCA_045602865.1 Acutalibacteraceae bacterium | reverse complement strand
ACTGCATTCTTATTAGGTATAGGCGCCTCAATTCTTACACCTGATGAAGCAAGATTCATTGCAATATCATCAACCAGACCGGCTATTCGGCTAACTTTAATACCCGGCTCCGGTTGAAGCTCGAATCTTGTAACGGAGGGACTCTGACAGATATCCACAATTTTTGCACCTATGCCAAAGCTTTGCAAGGTTTTTATAATTATTTCGCCTCTGCTTCTAAGAGCATCTTTGTCGTTATGGTCTTTTGCTTTTGGCTTTTCAAGTAAATCGACAGAAGGAAGAACATATTCTTTTTTGGGAACTTCTTTTTCTTCCTTAACAATGATAACAGGCTCCTTTTCTTCCTGAGGATTGTCTGAGTCCGGCTCTTCAAATATCTCCCCTGTCTCAGTGTCAACAAGCTCGAAATCATCCTCAGCCTCAGAATCCTTCTCCTCATAAAGAGTCTGAATGATCTCATTTATATGATTTGTGTCATCCTCGTACGAAACATCATCGGACACATCCTCAATATGAGCTCCCCCGGAAAGCTTCTCAAAATCCGCAAGAATCTCTTCATTTGATTTTGTTTTGGGTGGATCTTCAACCGTTTCCTCCTCTTTTGATAAATCGAAATCCGGAAGCCGTCGTTCTCTTGCTCTCGCAGCCCTTTGTTCTGCCCTTTGCTCTGCTCTCTGCTCTCTCTGCTCCCTTCTGCGAGATCTTTTTTCAGAAACATCCTCGGAAATAGCAGAATATGTTTCGTTGATATCCTCTATTTTTTCCCCGGCGTACTCCCCGACAACCTCAACAGGTTTTTTAAGAGCAGCACCAAGCTTAACAATCTTTGTGCCGAAGAAAATAAGCACAAAAGCAATTATGATTAATCCGAGCATAAGACCTGCAGCAATCTTATTACCACCTGTAAAAAGAAGAGGTAAAGCACCAAGTAATGCACCGAAAACACCTTGTCCGTAACGAACGCCCTCGCCTTTATAATCATTGAAAACATTATACGCCTGTGTAAGCTGTTCGCCATAAGATAACTCAGCATCAGCAATAACAATATGACAGAAGGATATCACCAATATGTACAAAACAAAGCATTCTATAACTCGCTGCTTGTATGCTCTGGTGTCTTTTTTGAGCAAAGAAACAACGCAAACAAATATGATAAAAAAAGGCACAATAAAGGCAGAGACTCCAAAAACTCCGAAAAAGAAGCCTCTCATCTGTCCCCATACACTTCCCGCATCAACAAAAACAACGATTCCCATAAACAAGGCAAAGAAAATCGAAATCAGTGTTGCGATTAATCTTTTATCCGACTTAAACAAAGGGAAGTCCTTTTCTCCTGCCTTTTTATTTCTTCCGGATGTATTTTTACGAGTACCGGTACTCTTTTGATTTTTCGAATTCTTAGCAGATGTATTATTCTTTTTCCCGCTATTTCTGGTTGATTGTGCCATTTTTATCTCCTCCTTATCCGACATTATTCATCTGAGCACATTATATATAATTTTTCTAAAGCATCTGACAATGAGCCAACCTCATCAATAAGTCCCTCGGAAACAGCTGTTTCACCGCTGAGTGTAGTACCGAAATCAGCAACAAGCTCATCGTTGTTAAGCATAAGCTCTTTAAATCTCTGTGCAGATATTCTACTGTTTCTTGTAACAAAACTTATAACCCTGTCCTCCATCTTTTTGAGATAGAGCACCGACTGAGGCACACCGATAATAGTTCCGTTCATCCGCACAGGATGAACTGTCATAGCCGCAGTAGGTGTAATATAGGAATATTTTGCAGAGACCGCCAAAGGTATACCTATAGAATGACTTCCTCCGAGAACAAGAGAAACAGAAGGTTTTTTCATACCTGAAATCAATTCAGAAATCGCAAGACCTGCCTCCACATCCCCACCAACAGTATTAAGAATCAGAAGAAGACCTGAAACCTCAGGATTTTCCTCCACCTCAACTATCCGCGGAATAATATGCTCATACTTTGTGGATTTGTTATTGGCAGGCAAAGAATAATGCCCTTCAACCTGTCCGATTATTGTAAGACAGTGAATAAACTTCCCCTTATGATTGACAGTAACACTGCCATCATCAAAAACACAAGAAACCTCACTCGAAGCATCTGCCTCATACTCCGCAGCATCTTCACTCGGATTTGGTACAGTCGGTTCATTTCCGAATATATCTGACATAAAACAATCACCCGATGTGTATTATGCCCCTTTTTATTAGCTTAATTACATATAATAGCACAATATACAAAAAAGTTCAAGATTTGTCGATATTAATTTTATTGTTTTACATTATATATTTTATTGTGAAAGGATTGACAAAGAATGTGAAAAATAATACAATTAACTTTGTTAAAAATTTAAACAAGTTACATGGAGGACATTAGTATGGGTTATACTTTATGCGAAAAAATCATCAGAGCTCATATAGTAGATGGTGAGTACGCACCCGGAAATGAAGTTGGTATCAGGATTGACCAGACTCTCACCCAGGATGCTACCGGCACAATGGCTTATCTTGAGCTTGAGGCTATGGATATTGACAAGGTTAAAACCGAGCTTTCCGTTGCCTACATAGACCATAACACTCTTCAGACTGGTTTCGAAAACGCTGATGACCACAAGTTTATCCAGAGCGTTTGCAAAAAAAGAGGAGTTCGTTATTCCCGTCCGGGAAACGGAATCTGCCATCAGGTACATCTTGAACGATTCGGTATACCCGGCAAAACACTCATAGGCTCCGACAGTCACACTCCTACAGGCGGCGGTCTCGGTATGCTCGCTATGGGTGCAGGCGGACTTGATGTTGCTGTTGCAATGGGCGGCGGTGCTTATTACATCAGTGTTCCCGAGGTTATTAAGGTTAACCTCACAGGAAAGCTTTCACCCTATGCTGCAGCTAAGGACATCATTCTTGAGGTGCTTCGCATCTTAAGTGTTAAGGGTGGCGTAGGCAAGGTTATTGAATACGGCGGTGAGGGTGTAAAGACTCTTACTGTACCCGAAAGAGCAACTATTACAAATATGGGTGCTGAGCTTGGTGCCACAACATCAGTTTTCCCTTCTGACGAAATCACTTATGAATTTATGAAGGCTCAGAAGCGTGAGCAGGATTGGACAGAGCTTCTTGCTGATGAGGATGCTGAATATTCAAGAGTAATCGACATTGATCTTTGCTCTCTCAAACCGCTTGCAGCTATGCCCCACATGCCCGATAACGTTAAATCTGTTGATGAAATCGGCAAAATCAAGGTTGATCAGGTACTTATCGGCTCCTGCACAAACTCTTCACTCCTTGATATGATGAAGGTTGCTAAAATCCTCAAAGGAAAGAAAGTTCACCCCGGAGTATCTCTTGGTATTGCTCCCGGTTCAAAGCAGGTTCTTAATATGCTTGCACTCAATGGTGCTCTTGCAGATATGATTGATGCAGGTGCAAGAATCCTCGAAAGCGCATGTGGTCCTTGTATCGGTATGGGACAGTCTCCCTGCTCATCAGGTGTATCACTCAGAACCTTCAATAGAAACTTCGAAGGCAGAAGCGGTACCGCAGACGGAAAGGTTTATCTTGTAAGCCCCGAAACTGCAGCCGTATCAGCAATAACCGGTGTTCTTACCGATCCTACAACCTGTCAGGATGATATTTCTGTTACACTCCCCTCTTCCTTTATTATCAATGATAATATGATTGAAATGCCCGCAGAAACTGCTGAAGAAGCAAATGCAGTAGAGGTTTACTACGGACCTAATATCAAACCCTTCCCCAAGACAAGCCCTCTTGCTGATTCAATTTCTGCTAAGGCTGTTCTCAAGGTTGAAGACAACATCACTACAGACCACATTATGCCTGCAGGTGCAAAGATTCTTCCTTATCGTTCAAACATTCCTTATCTTTCACAGTTCTGCTTCCGTCAATGCGATGAGAAATTTGCTGAGCATTGTAAAGAAGCCGGCAACGGAATTATTATCGGTGGTAACAACTACGGTCAGGGTTCTTCAAGAGAGCATGCCGCACTTGTACCTCTTTATTTAGGCATTAAGGCAGTTATCACAAAGTCATTTGCCCGTATCCACAAGGCAAACCTTGTTAATGCAGGTATTCTTCCTCTTAACTTTGCAAATCAGGAAGATTACGACAAAATCGATGTAAATGATGAACTTGTTTTACCCGAGATCAAGAAGGAACTTAAGGCGGGTTCGGCAATCACTCTTAAAAACCTTACCAAGAACGAAGAATACAAGCTCGTTTGCGAGGTTTCCGAAAGACAAATTGATATTCTTGCAGCAGGAAGTCTGCTTGATTACACCAAGGAGGAAAATAAATAATGAACGAAATTCAGATTGAAAATGCTCTCGCTAAATTCAAAGAGCTTCTCATCGAGCAGGATGCTCGTAACCAGAAAATAAAAGCTACAAAAGATTTCAAGGATTTCAAATCTTTGGAAAAGATCACTATCGGTGTTTGCGGCGGTGACGGAATCGGCCCCATCATTACAAGAGAGTCCGCCGAGGTTCTCAAGTTCATCCTCAAGGATGATGTTGACGCAGGCAGAATCGTATTTAAGTATATTGACGGCCTTACAATTGAGAACAGAGCAAAGGTATTGAAGGCCATTCCTGATGATGTAATGGAAGAGCTCAAGGCTTGTGATGTTATTCTCAAGGGCCCCACAACCAC
>JAZSCI010000087.1:0-2010 GCA_045602865.1 Acutalibacteraceae bacterium | reverse complement strand
CACAGCCCTCCGGAAGGTTGGGATTGCCGTTCATAAGATCCTTGATGATAACCATCATCTTAACTACAAATTCCCAGTCGGCATCCTTCTGCTCACGGGACTTTCTTACGAATTCGGGGTTCTTATCGAAGCCTTCCTTGCACTTTGCCTTTGTCCATGCGAGAGCCTTCTGATACTCAGCCTCGTCATAGATATTCTCAGACATTCGTCTGATGATTTCTACCTCGTCAACGGATTCAACACGCATACCGAGATATTCCTCGATGAATTCGGGGCTGATTGATGAACCGCCGATACCCATACAGATTGAGCCGATCTGAAGATAGGACTTGCCTCTCATTGATGCAGCTGCAACAGCGGCACGTGCGAAGCGGAGAATCTTTTCCTGAACGTCAGCGGGAACTGTAGTATCGTCAGCATCCTGAACGTCGTGACCGTAGATACCGAATGCGGGAAGACCCTTCTGTGCGTGTGTAGCAAGAACTGATGCAAGATAAACCGCACCGGGACGCTCTGTAGCATTGAAGCCCCATACGCCCTTGATTGTCATAGGATCCATATCCATTGTTTCGGAGCCGTAGCACCAGCAGGGAGTAACGGAAAGAGTAATATCTACGCCTTCCTTCTTGAACTTAGCAGCACATGCGGCAGCTTCTGCTACACGGCCTATAGTTGTATCGGCAATAACAACCTTTACGGGCTCGCCGTTTGAATATTTAAGATTTTCGGAAATGAGCTTAGCGGCAGTTTTTGCCATATTCATTGTCTGCTCTTCAAGGGAACCTCTTACATCAAGGGGTCCTCTTCTTCCGTCAATACAGGGGCGGATACCGATTACGGGATAATCGCCGATAAGTCTGTTTTCAGCCATAGTAAAATCGTCCTTTCATAAAAACAGCCGTAAAAGACTGTCATAATTTCACAAGTATAATATATCACAGCAAAAACTTTAATTCAATAATAAACTTACATAATATTCACCCTTAAAATATGTAAATTATAGCTTATTGACTTGTTTTTATCTTTCTGATAAATTTGTCTTGAAAGGGAGGAAAATAATATGGCTAAAAAATTTGCAAAAATCGCAGGCATTGTTCTGCTTGTACTGATTCTTATTGCAGGAGGGATTACCGTGTCACTTTTCACGTTACCCCAGAAAATTAAGATTCCGCCCACAGTTTTTGATATGGGAGATGAAAACTACTGTGTTCTTTTCGTAACATCTCTCAAAGGCAGCGGTTACATAAAATACACCGTAAACGGAGAGGAAAAGGTAATCTGGGGCACGACATCCGGCACAATTTCGACCCACGATACGGTGCATAAAATTATTGTCCCCAAGGAGGAGCTCAGAAATAACTCCTACGTTGTGGGCTCTCAGTTCGTTGCATATAAGCTCGGCTATTCCGCAATAAAGGGCGGCTCTGTTGAAAGCGGGCCCATTAATTTCAGAGGCGGAGAAAAGGAAGACGGAATAAAGCTTCTTGCAATCACCGACGTTCACGAAATGATGAACGAAGTTAAAAAATCTCTTGAATTTTTTACCGAGGAATATGATATGATGGTATTTCTCGGAGATATCTGCTCAGACTTCGGAAACAAGAGCAGATTTACCGACCACGTGCTCGCTGATGCTTCATACATCACAAAGGGTGAATATCCCGTTGTATATGCAAGAGGCAATCACGAAACAAGAGGAGAATATGCTTCTCAGCTGCTTCAGTATTTCCCCACAAGCACGGGTGAGCTTTACTATACCTTCAGCTACGGCGGTCTTTCTGCTATTGTTCTTGACCCCGGAGAAGACAAGGAGGATGACCACGTTGAATACAGCGGTCTTGTAGATTTCAGCTCCTACAGAGAAAAGCAGTTCAAGTGGATAAATTCTCTGAAGGCAGAGGATTTCACAGGCAGATACAAGCTTGTTTTCAGCCACGACCCTACCCTCACCGAGCATTTCGGCAAAAACTGGGAGGAGCCCCTTAAAAATCTCGGCTTCAATCTCATTGT
>JAZSCI010000086.1:0-3986 GCA_045602865.1 Acutalibacteraceae bacterium | reverse complement strand
ACAATTGATAGATTCAACTCCTTGGCTCACAGAACGACATGGCTACGATCCGGACTTATACGGTTACAATGCTGTAAGTGCAATTTTGCGCGGAATGGGTGACTCCAAGCATCCGTTTATATTCATCAGTATCGCAGCTATATTAAACCTTGTGCTTGATCTGTTTTTTGTTATGTTCCTTGATATGGGTGCAGGCGGTGCGGCTCTTGCAACGGTTATAAGTCAGGGGATAAGCTTTATATCCTGCTTTATTTTCCTTTTGGTCAAAGCTGATGAATTTCAACTTGAGTTTAATTTCAAGGATTATTATATGTGGGATAAGGAAATGCTTTCCTCGTTACTGCGACTTGGTGTTCCCATGGCAATTAAAACTGCCTCAATTATGGTTTCAAAGTTGTTTGTTAATTCCTATATAAATTCATACGGTATAGCTGTTTCTGCATTTTCGGGTATTGCAAACAAGCTTGCAAGTGTTGCGAACCTTATTTCAACTGCTCTTAATACTGCAGGCTCCACAATGGTTGGTCAGAATATTGCCGCTGCTGAATTCAAAAGGGTTAAAAAGATACTTATTAATATTGCGGCTATATCTTTTGGGATTGCAATTTTCCTTTCTGTGGCAATCGTTTTATTCCCGGAACAGATTTTCGGTATTTTTACTGATGATAACGATACACAGATCCTTGCTATTGCACAGAAATTTATACCTATAGCTATTCTGTTATTCTTTGGCGCTTCCTGTAGAGCTATTATGAATGCTCTTATTAACGGAAGCGGAAATTACAAGATTAACTTTGCAACCGCCGTTCTTGATGGTATTGTATTCAGAATAGGTCTTGCTCTTTTATTTGGTTTAACTTTCGGTCTTAAGCATTACGGCTTCTGGCTCGGTGATGCACTTGCGGGCTTCACACCGTTTTTCATAGGTATTGTATTTTACTTCTCCGGTCAATGGAAAAAGGGGAGTATAAAAAATAAATAACAGATTATTACTAAAGGAGTGATTCAGATGTTAAATTATAAAATTGAGGGTGGTAGTCTTCCCGTTGTTATCTGTTATCCTGAGGATGGACAGACACTTTGCTCTGAGAAGGGTTCAATGAGTTGGATGAGTCCTAATATTGATATGAACACAAGCACCGGTGGCGGTCTT
This sequence comes from Acutalibacteraceae bacterium, assembly GCA_045602865.1. GTDB lineage: Bacteria > Bacillota > Clostridia > Oscillospirales > Acutalibacteraceae > DTU089. The sequence continues at coordinate 2,833 of JAZSCI010000086.1, read as the reverse complement.
AAGAAGGCTCTTGGTCGTCTTGTTACAGGTGATTCAATCTTTATGAATGAGTATACCGCCCACGGTAATGGTATGATTGCTTTTTCTTCGAGCTTCCCGGGTTCCGTTATACCTATTCAGCTTGAAGGTCAGGGTATTATTGTGCAGAAAAAAGGTTTTCTCGCAATGGAAAAAGGTCTCGATATCTCTATACATATCAATCATAAGGTAGGCACGGGACTTTTCGGCGGAGAAGGCTTTATTATGCAAAGAATAAGCGGTAATGGCATGGTTTTTCTTGAAATTGACGGTTATTGCAAGGAGTACGAGCTTGCTGCAGGACAAAGCCTTGTTGTTAATAGTGGATTCCTTGCCGCTATGAGCGATACCTGTTCTCTTGATGTAAAGTCTGTAAAAGGATTAAAAAATATGGTTTTCGGCGGTGAAGGATTGTTCAATACAGTTGTAACGGGTCCCGGAAAGGTATATCTCCAATCTATGCCTCTTTCCAAAATTGCCGGTGAGCTGGCACCATATATGCCCACGCCGAAAACAGTTACTGCAAAAAGCGAGGATAATACTGTTTTTGATATTTTGAATAAACTATAAAAGAAATCACCTGCCGTTAGTTTGGCAGGTGATTTTGCATCAGAACAGAACGGATAATGTTATTAATATTGCAATAACGAAATATGTATGTACCATAACAAGCATCTTGTTCTTTAATATGATTTTGATATATGCAACGATTTTATTGCTTGTATTTTCCCTTATTTCCTTTCTGTATGGGGATTTTAGTATTTCCTCAGGTAACAAGTATAGCAGGGTTAAAAGCTCATATACAGGCAAATAGAGAACAATACACAGTGTTGCAGAAATTTTTGTTCCAATGATAAATTGAAAAGCAAATGTAATCAGAAGAATAAATGCTGATGCAACAATTAATTTTTTCTGTGAGATTTTAGGTATAATCTTTTCAAGTGCAATTTCCTGGAGGATAACAAGGAGAAGAATAAAGAAAGCTGTTATGTATGAAGCCTTTTCCGAGCCAAGACAAATAAGTGAAAAGGGAATAGCGCTATAAAGTATCGGCTCAGCGATTTCTGTTGCCTTGAAATAGTACCGAAGCTTGGGGGGAATATCCTTAACAGCAGATTTCATCTGAAGGTTATATTCCTTCTTTGTAATCTCCTTGTTCTTAAGCCTTTTTTTAAGCTCGCTTCTTGTTGTAGGCTTTTTAATGAAATAGTGAACCATATCCGCACATATAAGAATAAGCCATATAACGAAAATTATTAAAACAGCCGTTTCATTAGTGCTTCTGATTCCACCCAGCTTCTCCATACCGTGAACATTTACCGAGAAATTATCGTATGATAAAATGAATGCAATTGCACATCCGAGTCCTCCAAAGGCACCGAGCACACATTCCATAAGCTTCCAGGTTTCTATAACGCCCGAAGTGCATAGTCTTTTTATAAATGCGTTTGATGATTTTTGTGCGTGATGTATAAAATATATTTGCAATAACTGTCCGATTAACCAACCAACTCCACCAAACAGGGCAGGAATAGTCAGAAAAGTCAGGAGAAGAGCATCAAATTTGTAAATCAATGATAATATCAGGAATATGAATATTCCTGCCAGAGCTCCCCAGCTTTCTTGTCTTTTTACAGAAAAATAAAGCTTGGGAAATTTCTTTTTTTCTACAGAGTGTGGTTTGTTAATAAGAAAATAGAATGCAACAGAACAAGCGGGAAGCAGACAAAGATAAACAACTGTTTCCAAATCAGTATATATTCCGCTTATCATATTGATTCCCAGACTGAACATTCCACCGAATACACCGAACCACAAAAAGCCTTTAAGAAAGACACCTTCAAGTCCTTTTTTTATATTTTTGTTGGCATCGTTGTTCATTGATAATCCCAATGTTTCACCATAGGTCATTGACCCGCCTACATACATTGATACTGCACCTAATGCGGCAAATACAAAGGCATTTTCCCTAACAATTAAGATGTCACTGCACATAGCAATAATCAATCCGATTAATGCACCGGGAAGCATAGCGCCTTTTTCGCCGCCGATTGTAGTGCCGCGCATACCCCATCCGTAGGAAGTAGCAGGAACTATAGCAAAAATTAGAATTAATATATTGATAATATTCATCTTTTACCTCTTAAATACTGATTCCGTATGCGGCACCGCCGGGATTTACCGCCAGAAGCTCAAAGCCGTTTCTTTCGTAAAACCTTCTTGCACCTTCATTTTCTGTTCCCACGATGAGCATTACACCGTTTACACCCTTGTTTTTCATATGATTGAGGAATTCTTTAATGAGCTTTGAGCCATACCCCATTGACTGATAAGCCGGATTAATATCAATATGAAGATGAGCAGGGTATTTATCCTTATAGATGAAATGGTTGTACATTTCGATCTGTCCATCTGTAAGGTACACACCATCTTTTAATTCTGCAATTCTTTCAAGGTATTCAGTATGGTTTTTATGATATGTATCATAATCTGCCGCACCGTAAATGTAGCCTACAACCTTATCCTTTTCCTCATCAAGAAGAATGAAGCAATTTTCGGGCTCCTTTTCAATATAGTAGTAGCAAAACATCAACTCTATATATGTCCAGAGCTCTTCAGGGTGTGAAGGCTCCTTGTCCTGAATACACACCTTTACAACATCATCGTGATATTTGCTTTCATATTTACAGATTTTCATATATTACACACCCCCGGAAACTTTTTCTATATTATAACTGTATTTTTTATAAAAGTCTATTTATTTTTTGTATTTTGTGTGATAGAATTACCGCGAAGGATGTGATTATATGAAAAA
>JAZSCI010000085.1:0-31731 GCA_045602865.1 Acutalibacteraceae bacterium | reverse complement strand
TCACAGAACGACATGGCTACGATCCGACTTGTATTGTGCAGGGGCTATGCTCATAGTTGCCGCCTGGCAGAGAGTACCCTACAAATCCCTTTCCTTTATGAAAGGCAGAAACCCAATCCTTTCCGTAATCTTCATTATTATAATCTGTGCCGCCTTCGTTTTTGCAGACACACTTACTGCAAGTATCGTTGCTCTTGTTATTGCAGAAAGCGGCGCTTCCGAGGGGGCAGGAATATGAAAAAAGACAGAAAAAAGCTTGCCCGCGTAATCGCCACCTGGCTTGTAACCTCTGTAATGCTTTTTGTTTTCATTACAGATATGATAGTTATTGCCGTAGGCAATAGCTATGTTAATCGGTACGATGTAAAAAAAGACGCTCCCGACACAAATTACTCGGATGATAAAATCCATTTTCTCAACACGGGAAATTCCGATTGCATAATAATTGAAAGCAACGGCAGACTTGCCCTTATAGATTCGGGTGAGGGAAACAAAAACCCCCGAAAGAAAACCCGATACGAGGGCTTTGAGGAGGATGTTATAAATTATATTCTTTCCTTCGCCCATGAAAAAACCGGCACGGTTGTTTTTGACTTTGTATTGGGTACTCACGTTCACTATGACCATGTAGGCGGCTTTGAGGCAATTTTCTCCCGTGAAGATATCTCCGCCAAAAAGGTCTATCTTAAGGAATACAACGCTGAAGAAAGCACAGATATGGAATCAGAGGATTGGGGAAACAAAAAAACCTACGAAAACATCCTTTCACTTCTGAAAGAAAGAAAAATACCCGTAATTTCGGATTTACCCGAGGAAGAGTTCACCTTTGGCGATTTTACGCTCCGATTCCTTAACACCACGACTCCCAGAGAGCTCCTAAACCGTGGAGAAAATGCCAACAGTGTAGGAATACTTCTTGAAAAGAAGGGAAAAACCGCGTTTCTTGCTTCAGATTTTACAAGAACCTGCGGTCTTGAGCAGATTTATGTAAATGATATCGGAGATGTGGACCTTCTTAAGATAGGACATCACGGATATTACGGCACCTCCTCTGCATTTCTGCGACAGATAAAACCCGAAATTGCCATTTGCACAAACTTTGCGGGAAAAATGTATCCCAATGTAAAATGGAATCTTACGGCAGTATCAAAATCTGCTATTTTCTATACAGATAACAGAGACGGAATGATTGCATATTTTACGGATGACGGAGAAATTCTCCTGACCTCGCACATAATGAAATAATGCAAATAAATAATATGAGCGACAACACCTTACCGGCGTTGTCGCTCTTTTTGCTATGTCATTGATATTACTATTATCATCAAGTATTATGCACTTATTCCTGATACTCGTTGAAATATTTCACAATATATTCCACAACGGAACCAAACATAGGGTGACTGTGAGAATCGCAACCGTCCCAGTTTTCCCAAAGGGTTGTTGCTCCCTGCTTCTTCATATTGTAGAAGCTGTTTTCCTTTGTGCTTGTGAGAAGCCTGCGGGCAGTATCAGCATAACCGTTTTCGCAGAGAGTCCTTATGAGAATGTCCGTACCGAAAATTCCTGTATCGAATTCACCTGAAGCCTCATATTTATCAACAATAGCCTTGAGCGTTTTCTCGTTACCAAAGCCTAAATCATAGCCGTAGGCATCACTCGCCTCCAGAGAACCGCAGAAGGTGCAGCTTTCCTCATCATAGTAATTTTCGAGGAAGGCTTTTTTCACCTTTTCATAACGCGCCTCAAGCTTTTCGGCGCTATGTCCCAGAAGCTTTGACACCTCAATAGTCATCTGCAAGGTCTTAAGGCAGAAGTATGTATTTACAAAGGGCTCGGGCATAAGATTTTTGTTGCCCGGTGAACACCAGTCACCAAGACACCAGCCGCCCAATTCCTCTCTCATAACAAGTCCGTTGTCGCTTTTCGATTCAAGATAATCAAGATACATAAGCATATTGGGGTAATACTTCTCAAGCACGGAAATATCTCCGTAATGCTTGTAGAAGGCGTAGGGCACAATTACCATAGCACCGCCCCAGCCTCCGGGTCCGCCTCCGCCGCCGTAGAATGGAGCCGTATGCTGAACGTGACCTGTGTAGATATCCTGACTATCGGCAATATCCTGCATCCATTTAAGGTACATTTCCCTTGCATCAAAGCAGGTCATAACCACATTTGCCGTAAGCTGACCATCACCTGTATATCCGAGTCTTTCACGGTGAGGACAATCTGAGGGCACACAGCCGTGAACATTGGAAAGCTGTGTTCTTATGTAGGAATCAAAAATCCATTGAAGTGTTTCATCCGAGGATCTGAAGGTAACTATCTGCTTAAGGTCAGTGTGAGTTACCTTGTATTCCTTTACATTCACATTACCGAGAACATCAAAATATCTTGCGCCGTGCCAGGTAAAGCGAGGGTAGTATTCCTTGCACACACCATCGTGAATGAAGGTATCCTTCTGCATACGGAAGGCGCCCCCTGCTGAAAGGAAATTAAGACTGCCGTCAGCATTAAGACCTTCTGCAAATCGGAGCACACATCTTTCACCCTTGGGTGAGCGTTCACTGAACTCCACCACGGGATAGCCCGAGATATTCTCGCCGATATCATATATTGCATAATCACCTTTTCGGTAAATGCAAACAGGGGTAAGGCTTCTTATAATCCTGTCGGGTGTGCAGGTCTGCTCCTGAAGAAGGGAAAGAGGCTTGCGGATTACCGTAGCCTTTGACCAAAATTCGTCATCACCGGTGTCGTTTTCAAAATCATAACCGCCTATGCGGGCATCCTGGTCCTCTCCGTAATAGATATTCGCTCTGCAAACAAATGATTTTCTGTAAAGGACATTTTCTCCGCTTGCGGCAAGAATTTTCTCACCGCCCATAAGCTTGAAGCACAGCATCAGATTGCCGTAGGGCTTCACACCCTCGTTAGGACATTCTCTTTGAGTAAACCAACCGCCACCTATATGGAAAACAATTGTGTTTTTCCCTTCACGAAGAAACTCTTTCACCTGAATTTTCTCATAGAAAATTCTGTTTGTCATAGTGTCAAAAATCGGATATTCCATTGAGGGAGTGTCTGCCTTCACATAGTTTGTCCAGGCAGGGGCAAGCTCTCTGTCGGTAATTCTTTTTCCGTTAATATAAACCTGACAAAAGCCGAGACCGGTCACAAAAAGCTCTGCATTTTCGGGGATTTTATCAAGCTCAAGCACACTCCTGGCAATTACAGAGTGATATTCTCCGCCAAATTCAACCCAGGAAGCCCCATCAAAAACAAGGTTTTCCTCAAATTCCACAATGCTTTTTCCGTTTACTTTTACGGGCACACCCTTGTGAGGCATATCATTCTTTTCAAGAAAATCAAGAACATTTATATCTGCCCTGGCAGTAAGCACCGAAGCACCTTTCTCCCTTGCTGTCTTTTTAAGCTCTTTCATAATACACGAGCCAAGCCCGAATCTTCTGAAATGCCTTCCCACGGCAATCCGACTGAGCTCATATACTCCGCCGCCCATATCATAAAGGCTTCCGCAACCAATAACGGTATCATTAACCATGCAGGCAATATGAACTGCCTTTTCATCACGGCTATCAGTTATAAATGCTTCATCCTCACCCGATTCTCCGCAGAAAACCTCTCTGCGGAGTCGGATAACATCCTCAAAAGCACTGTGAGAATACAGAATATTTTTATAAACGTATTTCATAAATGCACCTTATTTCTCGTTTTTAACTGTACGGATTACAAAGTTAAATGTAAGCTCCTTTGATGCATCAATAAGGTATGGCTTAAGAGTTTTGGGACCGCAGCTGCCTGTACCTGTGCCTCTTGTATAGCCATCTATTGTAACAAAGGTTGTTTTCTGGTCATAAATATCCTCTCTGTGGTCAGCCTTCTGTAAAAGCTCCTGAGTATAGTTATGAACATTGAAATTGAAGCGCTTATCGGAATAAATCTGCACCTCATCACCCTTGCTGTTTCTCAGCTTAAGGAAGGAAACATCCGAGTGATTGGAGTTATCCTGAGGTCTGATATATGGCTCGTGCTCCTCTGCAACCGTGGACTTATAAAGTCCTATAGGTGCGTGGGAGTTGAAGTCGTTGTAATTCTCCTTTTCGCCTCTGCCGAAATATTCGATTTCGGTAAAGCTCTTGTCTGCCTCGAAGGTAAGACCTGCACGGGGAATATCATAAAGCTTTTCGGTACTGTTTTCATCGGGACAGATTGCAACCTCAATATCAATTACACCGTTTGCTCCGATTATATAAAGAATATTCGCATTGAAAAGCACATCGTTCTTTCCGAACACGCTTACATATTCGCTTACGGAAGCGATACCCGATTTCACCTCTGCGCTGAAATCCTCAAGAACAATACGAAGATTTGAAAGGTTGTGCTCCTCCCATTCACCCTGGTTCTGTCTGTCATTGTCCACATAGGCTCTTGTAAGGTTGAGAAGGAAGCCCTTGTGGGAAGCAGGTGTACTGTTGAGCACTGAAACACCGTTTGCCTTGTAGGAAAGCATTTCACCTGTTTCCTCGGAGAACACAACTGAACCTACGGGGAATTTAACCGTAAGAAGGTCTCCGTCAGAGGTAAGGGAAACCTTTCCTGTTTCAAGAGAGGGCTGTACGAAGGGTGCCGAGGAAAGCTCAAGCTGTTCTGTTGCAACCTCAAAATCATTTTTCAGATATGTAAGGTTAAGATATGTGTTTTTACTGTAATCAACCTTGGGTAAGGGAAGCTTGTATACACCCTCTTTTTCGGGTGCAATATCTGTCATAAATGAGCCGCATACTGTTGTTTCGCCATCAACCTGATACTCCCAGTAAACCTCAATATCTGCCGAGGAAAGGAAGCGGTTTGTATTAACAATAGTAAGCTTGTCACCTGACAATCTGCGTACTCGTAAGGGGCGGTAGCAATTCTTCATATTGTATGCGCCCGTATGAGGTGTACGGTCAGGATAGAAAAGACCGTCAACACAGAAGCAGCCGTCGTGAAGCTTTTCACCGTGGTCACCGCCATAGGTATACTGATACTTATATTTATCCGTTCCATCGTGAAGCACGGAATGGTCTGCCCACTCCCAGATACATCCGCCCAGGAAGATATCATCGGAGTAGAACAACTGCATATACTCCTCCATAGCACCGGGACCTACGCCCATAGCGTGACAATACTCGCAAAGATAGAAGGGAACCTCTGTATACTGTTTTCCTCGTTTTCTGTCACGGATTTTTGCTAAATCATCCTGATGTGTATACATCTCAGAGTAAACATCATAATGATATCTCTTTGATCTGGAAACGCCCTCATAATGAACGGGTATATCTGTACCTAAATCCTTAAGCATTTTGTAGCACTTGTCGTGACACTTGTAGCCATCGGACTCGTTTCCGAGACTCCACATAATAATGCTTGGATGTGTTCTGTCGCGGAAATACATTCTTCCCACTCTGTCTTTATATCTCTTTGCCCATTTCAGGTCGTGGCTTATCATATTCTCGGGACAATTAAGGTTCCACAGACCGTGAGTTTCGATATCCGCCTCATCAACCACATAAAGACCGTAATGGTCACAAAGCTCAAGGAAGAAGGGATCGGGAGGATAATGTGATGTACGTACACAGTTTACATTAAACTCCTTCATAAGCACTACATCCTTTTCAAGGTCAAGGAAATCCTCTGCATAGCCCTTTGTCTGATGTGTGTCATGGTGGTTTACACCCTTAAGCTTGATTTTCTTGCTGTTGAAATAGAAAACAGCATCCTTGATTTCAATATTCTTGAAGCCAATGTATTGGCGGATAGTCATTATCTCGCCCTTTTCCCCTGCAAGGGTAATGTATAATTCATACAAACGGGGAATCTCGGCACTCCACTCCTCAACAGAAAGTCCCTTGAGAACCGTGCTCACATTCTTGTCTGCGGGAATACTTGCTTCTGAAATTACCTTTTCTCCATCGCAAAGCTGGGCTGTCAGGGTAAGACCTGCCTTTGCGCCCTTGATTTCACCCTCTATGTCAAGGTCATACTTTTTGCCTTTTTTAACTGCAATTGCCTGAAAATCATTGATATAGGACTTCTCGTAAGCGTACAGAAGAACATCACGGAAAATACCGTTTTCTCTGAACATATCCTGTGCTTCGAGATATGTACCTGTGCACCATTTATAAACAACTGCAACAAGCTCATTCTCACCTGCTGAAAGATATTTTGTAATATCAAACTCATAGGAGTTGTGAGAGCCCTCACCATAACCCACAAAGCTTCCGTTTACATACAAATCAATACAGGGAGATACACCTAAAAATGTGATGATATAATCCTTGTTCATATCATCAATTACTATATTTTTTCTGTAAATTCCGCAGGAAAAATCATCGGGAAGCACGGGAGGCTTTACACCCTCGCCCCACTCAAGACCGAAAACTCTGCCGTCAAAGCCGTAAGGAGTGTTAAGATAAACGGGCTCCTCATAGCCTGTTCTCTGCCATGTGCAGGGGATATTCACCTTATCAAACTTCACTCTTGCAGTATCAAGAGTATCGGGGAGCTTTGATTTTTTTGAATAATATCTGAAATCCCACTCTCCTGAAAGGATTGTCACTATATCACTTTCGTATCTTTCTCTCTTGTAGTCAGACTTTACTGCATCGGCCTTTTTGGTGTGGGGAATAGCATAGGCACGGGGAGAAAGCCTTCCCTTTTCCACTACCTCAAAGGTATGATGATTGATTTTATCAAGTACATACTTCATTTTCTGTTCCTCCTTAAGGAAATGTTAGTTTTATATTATCATATTGCTTTGAGCTTTTCAATTAATAAAAATATATTTTTAAATTTATAAGGATTTTTTGTCGCATTTATTCTGTATATGTGATAATATATATACAGTTATCCCAAATCACCCGTAATACGGGTAGTAATCATCTATTATCAGGAGAAAAAATGGAAAACGCAGAAAAAATTACAGGAGTTATAGAGGAAATCACCTTCCAGAACGAAGCAAACGGCTGGACAGTTCTTGACCTTTCAAGCGGTGATGAGCTTATTACCGCAGTAGGTGTTATGCCGGGAATAACTGCAGGTGAAACTGTCACTCTCACCGGCTCATACACAATACACCCCTCCTTCGGCAGACAGTTCAAGGTGACTGAGCTTACACGATGTATGCCCGAAACTGCAGAGCAGATTTACAAATATCTCGCATCGGGCGTTCTTCGCGGTGTAGGTCCGAAAAAGGCTATGGCTATAATAGAAGCCTTCGGCGGTGAAGCCTTGGAAATTCTTGACAGAGAGCCTGAAAGACTGGCATCAATCAAGGGTATTTCCCGAGATCAGGCTATGGCAATCGGCGATGAATTCAGAAAGCAATTTGCCATGCGCACGGTTATTCTCGGGCTTGAGAAATACGGCTTTACTCCTCAGGAGTGTATCCGTATTTTCAGAGCTTTGGGTATTACCGCTGTGGAGAAGGTGGAGGAAAACCCATACCGACTTTGCAGTATGGGCTTGGGTATAAGCTTTGAAAAGGCAGAAGCCGTTGAGGAAAAGCTACCGAAAAAGCCTCTCCCCTCTTACAGAATCTGCGAGGGTATTCAGCACGTGCTCCGTTTCAATGCAGGAAACAACGGTCACACCTGTATTCCCAGAAGTAAGCTACTGAAGCCTTGTGCAGACTTTCTGGGCATAACTCAGGATGAAACAGATATTATACTTGATTCCCTTATTTCTACCGGCCAGGTAAAGGAAGCCGTTCTCGATAATGTACCCTACATATTTTCTGCTCAGGCATATATTGATGAGCGAAAAATTGCAGACAGAATTGCAACAATCATAAATTTCCCGCCCATAGGAGCACCCCGACTTGCTGACTGGATAGATGAAATAGAACGGTCAACGGGAATTACCTACGAGGAGCAGCAGCGCCTTGCCATAGCAACCGCTACAAAGAAGGGACTTCTTGTGCTTACCGGTGGACCGGGTACAGGTAAAACCACCTGCATCAAGGGTATTATTAATATTTTCCGTTTTCAGGGACTTGAAATTTCACTTGCCGCACCAACGGGCAGAGCCGCAAAGCGTATGAGTGAGGTTACGGGAGAGGAAGCCAAAACAATCCACCGACTTTTAGAGGTGGAATGGGATGAGGAAAGACCTCATTTCAGGAGAAATGCAACCAATCCCCTTGACTGCGAGGCTCTTATTGTGGATGAGCTTTCAATGATTGATATTCACCTTTTTGCAAGTCTTCTGGAGGCGCTTCCCCTGGGATGCAGACTCATTCTTGTGGGCGACAGCGACCAGCTGCCTCCCGTAGGTGCAGGTAATGTGCTTCACGACCTTATTGACTCGGAAGCGCTTCCCATTGTGCGCCTTTCAAGAATATTCAGACAGGCTCTTGAAAGCAAAATTATCACCAACGCTCACAGAATTGTAAGCGGAGAAGCCCCTGACCTTAAGAATGACAACAACAATTTCTTTCATATAGAAAGACCTTCACCCGCACTTACGGCGCAGACAGTCACAGAGCTTTGTACCCAAAGGCTTCCCAAGGCATACGGTTGGGACCCGTTCTCCGATATACAGATTATATGCCCCTCAAAAAAGGGTGATTCGGGCACAAAAAACCTGAACAGACTTTTGCAGGCATCCCTTAACCCCGAAGCAAAGGGCAAAAACGAGCTTGTAAGCAGCGGACAGATTTTCCGCGTAGGCGACAAGGTTATGCAAATAAAAAACAACTACAATATTGAATGGAAATCTGATGATGACAAGGGTATCGGCATTTTCAACGGTGATATAGGCATAATCAAGGATATAAACACAAGCACGGGAATGATTTTAATTGATTTTGATGGCAGAAGAGCCTCTATACCACGGGAAAGCCTTGATGAACTTGAGCTTGCGTATGCTATTACCGTACACAAAAGTCAGGGAAGCGAGTTCAATGCAGTTATCCTTCCTACCGTAGGACTTGTACCCAATCTTGCATACAGAAATCTTCTGTACACTGCAGTAACCAGAGCAAAAAATATGATAGTTACCGTAGGTACAGCCGCCCAGCTTGAGGCTATGACTATGAATGACTCAAAGGCAAAAAGATACTCGGCGCTTAAATACTTTCTTTCAGAAGAATAAAAAATACGGCTATATCGGTTTTTTCGACATAGCCGTATTTTTATACTGTTTCGCCTATCTATACTCGTTATTACATAGCAACAGCAAAAGCAATCTTCTCAATAAAAGGTAACACACTGTCAAGAAGTGTGGGGAAAATCAGAGTGAAAATAATTCCCAGAATGAAGGTAAGTGAATACCTTTCAAGATATGCCCCTGCATAAATAATCCCAAAGAACGGAGCTAAAAGGATTTTCAGAAAAACATTACTTTCCTTGCCGTAGAAGAAATCCTTGAAGGAAAGCACATCCTCAAAGGACGGCACACAGTTTGCGGCACAGGAGAAGCCCACCCAGAGGAAAAGCCAGGATTTAAAGGAGCCGTAATCCCCAAGACACCATATATTATAGCTTCCGCTGAGAAGAAGCATACAGGAGATTATAAAATTCATTGTGAAGGGGAACCAACACATAAGAAATGCCTGAGTCCTTGTTCTCACAAGCTCGTGCTCCACATGACCGCAAAGCTCTCCGCTTTTGAAGGCTCTTACATCCTCTGCGGCAATCCGACATATTCTGCACACAACGTGCTCCCAGAAGGTTCTCAGCTCTGTGCCGAAATAGGTTATTACTCTTGTAGCAACATATAAGCTTGTCATTCTACATCACCCGTACCTTCCGTAAATAATTCAACTGCAGAAAGCTTACCGTCAAAATAATCTTCCATTCTGTCGGTAAAGCCTATGCCCTCATCCTTCATAATTTTCTTGTATTCCTTTGCGGTTTTTGTATTACCCAGCTCGTTTTCCACAACAATAGCCACATAGTAAACAAGTCCGTATTCTTCACAGGCAAGAGCCTCATCTATGGCTTCCTTTGCCTTATCAAGGTCGCCCTGAACAACATAAGCCATAGCCTTCATACGAAGAAGCTCTGCGCTTTCCTGATACTCAAGACCTTTGTCTGCCCACTTTATAGCCTTGTCGCAATTGCCCTCAAGTCGGTATGAATATGAATAAAGGGCAAATGAATCGGGAATTTCGGGATTACTTTCATAAAGCTTTTCGGCAAGCTCTCTTGCCTTTTCGGAATTGCCCTGCTGAAGCTCTGCAGTACCAAGCTCATAGGCATAAAGCCACAGATATTCGGGATTTATTTCCTCAATACGCTTCATATAGGTGTAGCACTCCTCGTACTCACCTGCAACATAGGCATACATATACTGGCAGAAGCGCACCATAGCCTCACTTGTAGGAACCATTTCCGTTGTTTTTCCGTCAGGAGAGTACACCGCAACGGTTTCATCAAGTATTGCACCGATTTCGTTCATTATCTCATCATAATATTTTTCGGAATTTTTGTTCAAATCCTCATACTTTTCCTGATTGATAATCTCATAGAATTTCTGCATTGTGCCGTAAATTACAAGAGCTTCCTTTCGCATATCCCTGTAATTTCTGTACAAGGGCAAGGAAAGCTCAAATTCCGAGAGAGTTTTGTCAATTTCTCTTGCAACCTGATACATTGAGTCCATACCATTGGGAACAGTATTGAATATAAGCTCGATTTTCTTCAGCTTAAGCGCTCTTGAACCCAGACCTGCATCCTCGCAAGCGGCAATTGCGCCATCATAAGCATCAATGGCAGAGGAATATCTTCCCTGAGAAGCATACTCCTTTGCCTCACGGACTGTGCTGAAAACAGTATAGTTCGTAATAAAAGCAAGCAGAGAAGAAATCGCTACAAAGGCAACGGCAAGAACAACCACAAGGTTTGTTGCGCTAAGAGGATATCTGCGCATAGCCTCAATACATTCCTCGCAATACTCACCCAGCACACCGTCCTTTTCCTGACAACGGTTTTCTCCGCAGCACTGACAGAGCTCCTCCTCGGGGATACCCTTTTCATCCTCCTGAGTAGGCTGGATAATAACACCATCTGCTATAAGCTCATCCTCGCTCATAGCCTGAACCTTTTTCATTTCTGTTTTGAACATCTCGGCAAGCTTCTCAAGCTCCGAGTCAAGCTCTTTTCCCGAATAATCGGCGGTGCCATCCATAGATGCGGCAACTGCATCCTCGGTAATGCTTATTCCGTCTCTTGCCTGAGACTGAGTCTGAGTTTCCTGAGAAGCAGACTCTGCAGCTTCGTTTAATATATCTTTTTCTTCTTTCAAGGAAAAACCTCCTTTGGAGCTGATAATACTGAATTTTTGTGTGATTTTGTATCAACCATTACATATTATCACTATTCAATCAAAAATTCAAATAAAATTACCAATCTCCAAGGGAGGTTTACAAAATTTTAACTTTTATCGCTTTCTTACCCTGATTTCTTCGGCTGTAAGCTCAAAGACAGAGCCTACCACCAAAGCACCTATTACTGTAAGAATAAGCTCGGGAAGCATATAGCCTCCGTTGTATGTGAGAGAATATTTCCACACGGGCATATCCCCTGCATACTCCTGCCATATTGTTACGCCGCTTACAAAATGACAGACAAATCTTATTACAGACACAAGAGCACCGCCAAGAGCAAGTGATACTGCCTGATTTTTCACCTTGCCGCGGAAAAGACCGCCAAGACCGAGACTTGTAAAGGCAATAATATAATCCGCAAAAAGCAGAATGATATATGCCGCTATTCCGCTGACATAAGAGAAATTCTCAAGTCCGAATAACAACTGTATACACGAAAGGGCAAAGCCTGTAAGTATACCCCACTTTACACCGTAGCGATAAGAAATAACCACAACGGGAAGCTGACTGAAAAGAGTCACACTTCCGCCGAAGCCTAATTTAATTACTGCTACCTCGGCAAGAATTGCAGACAAGGCAAGCATTATTGCACTTTCTGCAAGTCGCCTTATTTTTTTGTTTTTACTTAATTTGTTCATAAAACACCTCCGAATTAAAAGCTCCCTACGGCGGTAACACCATAGGGAGAAAACTACAGAAGTATTCTTTATTCTTCCTACGACGGCATTATCCGCATCAGGTTTTTAGGGTCAGAAAAGGAATGTTTTCTATCTCAGCCGACGTCCGTCAGCTCCCCTGTTTTATTTTCGGCAACAGATGTAGCTACTATCTTTTGCACATTTATTATACATCATAAATCCCTTTTGTCAACAAAATAAGATAAATTTTTCAAAGCTTTTTTATCCTCAAGGGAACATTACTGCCGCACATTCTTTGAGAAATTCTGTTTATAGCATTATTTCCGCGGCAATCATAGGGAACATCCTTTCCGTCAGTAACGGCAGAAAGCTCCGCTGACTCGGGAATCACCCCGAGAAGCCTTGCACCTACAGTATCAATCACATCATCAATATTAAGATTTTTGTGAAGCTTTTTATCAAACCTGTTTATAACAAGGCGCACATCCGAAACACCGATTTTTCTTGCCCTCTGACAGGCATAGGAAGCGGCTCTTATGCTGACAATGTCAGGAACGGACACTACAATACAGCTATCGCACACTGTTGTGCTCAGAGAAAAGCCCTTTTCAATTCCTGCAGGAGAATCAAGGAGAATATAATCAAAATCATCCTTGTATCTCTCAAGCATTGAGCTGAAGCCTTCCGTGGTATATTCATCTGAAAAATCAAGTGGTGCAGGAAGCACATACAGATTCTTTTTTACTGACAACACCGCTTTTCGGAAATCGCAGTTACCCACAAGAACATCGCCCCAATTGAACACGGTTTCATCTGCAACACCTAAAATTATATCAAGACTGCGCACACCGATATCCATATCTACAAGCAACACCCTTTTATCGTGTATTGCCAGCATTTTACCTACGCAGGTACAAAAGGTTGATTTTCCTACTCCGCCCTTGGCAGAAACAACCGTTATTATCTTCATTATCCCATCTCCTGAAAAATTTTTACGGAATCAGCTTGTCGGGTGCTTCGGCAGAATCAAAGGATGTTTTCTGTCCGAAGTAGTAATTATACACGGGCACAGCCGCCTGAGATGTTCTGCTACCCGTAAGTGCATTTTCTGCAACTATTGCTATGGCAATTTCAGGATCATCATAGGGTGCAAAGGAAATAAAAAATCCGTTATTGCACACCATTGAAACACCGCTCTCCGTTGTTCTTATAACCTGGGATGTACCTGTTTTGCCTGCCGCATCAACAATGCAATCCGAAAAATATGTGGAGCAACCGCTATAAAGAACAACCTCTCTCATACCCCGCTTTACAATATCAAGGGTTTTATCGCTGACATTTATGGTGTTGAGCACCACAGGCTCTGTTTCATAAATAACCTCTGACATATCAGCAGAAAGCACGGATTTTATAATATAGGGCTTCATTCTGCTTCCGCCGTTTGCAATTGTAGCACAGTAGTTTGCAAGCTGAAGAGGAGTAAAAAGGTTGTCCGACTGACCGATTGCCGCCTGCACGGTATCACCCGGATTCCACACCTGACCTGCCGCCTCCTTGTTTGCAATACTTGCAAGCACGCCCTCTGCCTCGGGAAGCTCTATTCCCGTTTTCTGTCCCAGACCTAAAAGGGAGCAGTATTTATTCATTTTGTCAATGCCTAACTTCTGTCCCATTTCAAAAAAGAAAATATTGCAGGACTTCTGCAAGGCAGTTGTAACATTAAGATATCCGTGTGTGGAAAGACATTTGAAGGTCTGGTCCTCAAGCACATAGGTACCACCGCAATAGCAGGTGCTTCCGATGGTTATATCATCCTCTTCAAGAGCGGCAAGTGCAATTGCAGGCTTCATTGTGGAGCCGGGCGCATAGGCACTTTGCATACCTCTGTTCCAGAGGGGACTTTCGGAATCCTTGGAAAGCTTGTTGTAGTCCTTGTAGTATCTTGTTATATCATAAGTAGGAAGGGAAACATTTGCAAGAACCGCACCTGTTTTGCAGTTCATTACAACCATAGCACCCGCCGTACCGAAATATGATGAATTTTTGTTGTCCTTCAGCATATCGCTGAGAGCATCTGCGGCAATTTTCTGAAGCTCCGCATCAATAGTTGTAAAAACCGTATTTCCCTGAACGGGCTTTGAAAGATAGTCCTCCTTTACGGTACCATCGGATGCAGTTGTGGTGGTTTTTATTCCTCTGACACCACGAAGGTAGCTTTCCATAGCCGCCTCTATTCCGCTTTTGCCGTAAGTGTCATTAAGGGAATAAGCATTATTTTTAAGAACAGCTATCTGTGTTCCGTTAAGACCTTCATCGTTGAGCTTTTCCTCAAGCTTTTTTGACTCAAGCTCATATTCCTCAGCACTTATGGAGCCCACAACACCGAGAATGTGAGAAAAGCTTTTTTTGTCACTGTATTCTCTGTAGCTTTTTGTTTCGCTTACAACTCCCGGGAACTGACTGCTTCTTTCCATTATTACGGAAACAAGCTCTGTGGGAACATCCTCTGCAAAGGTAAAGGGACTTGCAACAGAAAAGCCGATATACTTCATACCGAAGCAAACAGAAGCAATTTTTCGTGCATCCTCCTTGGAGTAGCCTTCAAGAGAATATCTCTCTATGAGTGCATCAAGGCACTCATCAACAGTAGCATCCGTTCCGCTTTCAAGCTCAAGCATATTTTCGGACACCATAAACTCAAGCTCTCTTTTTCTGTCCTTATCAAAGACAAAGGCGCCTTTTTTGTATGCAACAGGGAGAGTGTCATTCCAGCTGATGTCGTTCTTTTCAAAAAGCTTCACAAGAGCAAATATAAGCTCGTTTCTGTCGCTCTGATGCTTGGCATCGGGAAATTCGGAATACTTGAAAACAATACTGTTACCCTGTCTGTTTACCACAAGAGGATTTCCGTTTGTATCAAGAATTTCGCCTCTTGAGGCATTTACGGTATTTGTGGAAACTGCAAGGCTTTCCGCAGCCGCCTTATATTCATCTCCGTTTATAAGCTGTGCCCTGATAAGGGTAAAGCACAACAAGAGAAATGCGGCACCTATAATCACAGTTCCGATTATGGTTCTTCTTTTTCTGATTTCTATAGACATATTATATCTCCGACTCCTCTGCGTTTTTATGAGAGGAATAAATAAATGTTACAAGCTTATAGCACAGGGGTACAAAAATCACCGTTATCACAAGGGACGGCAAATAAAATGTTAAAAGGGATAACAGAGGATTACTGTACGGAAGCACCTGAATGACATAATAAAGAAGCTCATACACGGCAACACCGCCAGAGCACAAAACAAGTGCCGTAAGAACATTGTTGCGCATAAGTCGGCTTATAAGCAGACCGCAAACGGCACAGATAAGCATCATAACAACGGAATTGAAGCAATCCTTGCCGCCTGAAATATCCAGAAGCACGCCGCCCAGCACTCCGAAAAGGGAGCCGTGAAGCTCATCCTCAACCATAGAAATGCAGATACATACAGGAACTACAATGAATGCCTGAGCACCGAAAAAGGTGAGAAGTCCGCCTCCCGAGTTCTGCAATATAACCGAAAGACCTATAAGAGCGCCGTATATTGCCCACCTTATATATTTAGGCTTGTTATCACCATATCGCAAGAGCCTCACCCACCTTTCGTTCTGTTTTTTAGTATAAAATCAAGTTGTTGTCTGTGTAAATTCACTTATATATGTAAGCTTAGTTATATTTGAAAAAGTAAATTCGGAAGATGTGTAAAATTAATCTCCTATACTTCCCTCGCCCTGACCGTCAAATGAGGTTATTACAAAAGCATCAGTTATTTCATCCAACTGAGCAAAGGGCTTTACCTTGGCATAGTATGATGAGGAAACATCATCCTCGCTGACACCCTCAACCTCACCGATTATAAGTCCGTTGGGGAAAACTCCGCCTGCACCCGAGGTGCATACAATTCCGCCGCCAACTATAGATGTTGAGGAATCAAGCCCCTCAAGGACACAATAACCGTCTCTGTAAAGCTTCTCATCGCCTGTTACATAGCCGTATTCTCTTGTGCCCGACTCATAAGCACCGATATTAACACGGGGATCAAGCACAGAATACACCACGCAGGTTGTGAGATTAACTTTTTTTACAACGCCTATTACATAATCTCCGTATATTACGGGATCATCAACCTCTACTCCGTCTCTTGAGCCGGTATTCAGCACAAATGAGCCGTAGGTATCTGCAGCATCACGGGAAATTACCGTAGCATAGCAAAATTCGTAATCCTCATTTTTCTGCTTTATGCCGTAAAATTCCTCGTAGGCGGCAACCCGCTTTTTCAAGTCATCATAATCTGCAAGCTGCTTTCTGTACTCCGCTATTTCCTCCCGAAGCTTTTCATTTTCCTCAAGATAAACAGATGAAGATGTGAATGCGGCAGACAAATCATCAAAGGTTACTGCAATTGATGATGACAAGGTCTGCAAGGGAGAAAAAATCACGCTTATAGCATTTGTAAAGGGTGATGAAGCATTGTGTGAAACCGCCGCAAGAAGCACTCCGCACAGAAGCACTGCCAGAATTACCGCAAGATTTTTGAAAATTCCACTTTGTATAAATCTTCTCATTCTATTAATCCTTTTTTATTAACCCTTATTAAAGCCGAGTAAATCTTTTTCAAGACATATTCCTGTTCCGTTTACAACACAATCAATGGGATTCTGCGCAATATGCACGGGCATATTTGTTTCTGCGGCAATAAGCTTATCAAGACCTCTGAGCAAAGCACCGCCACCCGTGAGAGTAATACCTCTCTCAATAATATCAGCCGCAAGCTCAGGGGGAGTTCTGTCAAGAGTGTAACGGATAGCATCAAGAATCTGATCTACCGGATCTGCAAGAGCCTTACGCACCTGCTCACTTGTAATTTCAACGGATTTGGGAAGACCGTCTACAAGGTTTCTGCCCTTTATTTCCATAGCCGCCTCACCCTCATAAGGATAAGCAGAGCCTAATTTCAGCTTTATATCCTCTGCCGAGCGCTCACCGATAAGAAGATTGAAATTCCTCTTTACATAAGCAATAATCGCATCATCAAAGCTGTCACCCGCAACCCTTACGGATTTAGAGGTAACAATGTCACCAAGAGAAATAACCGCAACCTCTGAGGTTCCTCCACCGATATCAACTATCATACTGCCCGTAGCATCAAGTACAGGAAGACCGGCACCGATTGCCGCCGCCATAGGCTCCTCAATAAGGCTGACATATCTTGCACCTGCGCTCTTTGCCGCATCGTGAACCGCACGGCGCTCAACCTCTGTAACACCCGAGGGAATACAAATCATTACACGGGCTCTGTTAAAGGGTGAGCTGCTGATAGCTCTCTTGATAAAAGCCTTGAGCATATCCGAGGTCATATCAAAGTCTGCAATAACACCGTCCTTGATAGGTCTTACTGCAGTAATTGAGCCGGGAGTTCTGCCGATCATTCTTTTTGCATCCGCACCGACTGCAACAACGGTTTTTGGGTTTGTTCTCTCATCAACGGCAACAACCGAAGGCTCACGGATTACGATTCCCTTGTTTTTTACAAATACCAATGTATTTGCCGTGCCTAAATCAACACCAATATCCTGTGAAAATAACATATATACATATCCTTTCAAATGGGAATTATTTTTTTAATTTAATACAAGTCATAAAGAATACCGCCGCGGAGGTTGTAACAATGGTAGCACCTGCCGAGGTATTTGCATAAAAGGAGATTAAAAGTCCCGTTACGGCACAAAGCAACGAAATACCTACGGATAAGCACAGATACTGTCTTGAGTTTTTCGCAATATTTCTTGCAGATGCCGCGGGGAGAATAAGAAGTGAGTTAATGAGAAGAATACCAACCCACTTAATAGACATCATTACAACAACAGCAACTACCGCCACAAAAATATTTTCGTAGAGAGTTGTTTTTATGCCTCTGCTTGCCGCAAGCTCTCTGTTTACGGAAATTACCAGAAGCTTGTTGTAGATAAGACACCATACCACAATAACACCTATAAGTGTTATGAAAAGGTACAGAAGCTCTGTGGGAGTAACACTGAGAATGTCACCTACAAGATAGGAGCTGTATTTTGAAAATCCGCCTCCGTAGGAGAGAATCAGAAGTCCCACTGCCACCGCCGTAGAGGAAAATACACTTATTACCGTGTCCGAGGAAGCCCTGCCCTTGTTTTTCACCCTTGTTATGAGCAAAGCCATAAGAAGTCCGAAGGCAATAAGGGAAATCAGCTCATTTTTAACCCCCAGAACAACTCCGAGAGCTATGCCGGTAAAGGCGCTGTGTCCGAGAGCATCGGAAAAAAATGCCATTCGGTTGTTTACCGCCATTGTACCGAGAATACCCATAAGAGGTGCAATAAGAAGGACCGCCACAAAGGCATTCACCATAAATTTATATTCTGTCCAGGAAAAGGGAATGAGGGATAAAGCATCATAAATTATACTCATTTCTTCCCCTCCTTTTCTGTGGCAAAAAAGAAGCTCTCGCGGAATTCCTCCGAAGAGAAAACATCCTCTGCAGTACCGCTTTTAAGAACTGTTCTGTTTATAAGAACAACACTATCCGCAAAATCCCGAACAATTCCTAAATCGTGAGACACCATAGCAATTGCTATGTGATAATTCTTTTTAAGATTGCTGATTGCATTATAAAAGCTTTCACTGCCCTTCACATCCACACCCGACACAGGCTCATCAAGAATAAGCATTTCGGGTAACGGATAAAGAGCATTGGCAAGCATAATTCTCTGGAGCTCGCCGCCTGAAAGGTCTCCGAGCTTTCTTTTTTTCAGCCCCTTACAACCCACCATATCAAGTATTTCATCAAGGGAAGCGGTGATACGCTTGTTTCTCCTGAAGCATACGGGAGATTTTGTCCTTCCCACAAGAAGGAAATCCTCAACCGTTACGGGAGAGGAACGGTCAAAATCAAGGTGCTGAGGCACATAGCCTATTGTAATTTTCTCAATAGGCTCTCCGTGATGGGCTTCGTATGTAACGGTGCCCTTGTGGGGAATTTCATTGAGAATTGCTTTGATAAGAGTAGTTTTGCCCGCTCCGTTTATACCGATTACTGCCGTAAGCTCTCCACAGTGAAGGTCAAATGAAATATCATTGAGAAGAACCTCTCCGCCTTTTTTGACACCGATACCGTCAACCTTTATTTTACACAGACCGCATCCGTTCTGATATGTCACTCCCTCACCGCCTTTGCAATAATCTGATAATTTTCTGTCATTATATTCTGATAAGCATCCAAAGTATCCTCACCTTGTGTAACGGGATTGAGAACAATAACCTTTACTCCTGTTTCTGCGGATACAATATCTGCACCTGAGAGCTCATACTGAGGCTCAATGATAAGTCCTTTTATTTCTTCAGCCCGAACTCTGTCGCATAATTCTGCCAGAAGCCTTGCAGAGGGCTCTCCACCATCTTCGTTCTCCACAGTAGCAACAATACTGAGTCCTATTTCCTTTGCCATATATTCGTATGCGCCGTGAAAGGAAATCATTTCAGATCCCTGAATTTCCTTTGCAAGACTGTCTCTTTTTGCTGACAATTCATCCAGGGAAGCAATATATCTGCTGAAATTTGCTTCAAGGCTTTCCTCATACTCGGGAAGCTGCTTCACAAGCTCATTCTTTATATTCTCAACCTGCTTTTTTGCATTCTCCACCGAAAGCCAGATATGAGAATTGTGATGGTGATGCTCTTCATCATGCCCTTCTTCGTGCTCCGTGTGATGCTCTTCCTCTTCGCAAAGAAGCTGAACACCTACAGAAGAGTCAATCACATACAAATTCTCCGCAAGTCTGTATGCATCCTCAATAAAGCTCTCCATTTCTGCTCCGTTGATTACAAGAATGTCCGCATCATTGAGAAGCTTCACATCCCCTGCTGTCAGGGTATAATCGTGAAGGCAGCCTATATTCTGCTGAGCCATACATCTGACCTCTATATCAGTTCCCTCAACGAGATTTTTCGTGAATATATAAACGGGATAAAAGGATGAAGCAATTACGGGTGCATCCCCTTGGGGTGCCGTTGCCGTGCACCCCGACAGGGTAATGAGAGCAATTGAAAGCAATATGCATATTATTCGTTTCAATCTCTTTCAACTCCTGATAATTTGAAGAAGTACGGAATATCCGAGCTATTGGTACCCGTGGTAATCTTTACATAATAAGTTCCCTCGGGAAGCGATACCGCACCGGTAGTGATAAGTCCCTGATTAAGTGAGGATTCAAGCTCATAGAGAACAAAATTATCCTCATCAACAATGCTGATATGCCACGGAACCGCACTGTCGAAAATCTTATCGTGTCCAAGCTCAAGGCTTACATTGTCCTGCTGAGTAAGCTCAAACCTGAAGTAATCCGTATCATAAACACTGCCAAGGTCGTTAGAAATAACTGCACCGTGGTAGATTGTATTGAATTTTATATTTTCTGCCGTTTTTCTGGTATTGTTAGGCTCCTTCTCGAAGCAGCTGCTCGGCATAAGACTCCATTTACAGGTGTAGCCCTCGGATGTATACATTCTGCCGTCTGCATCTATGAGTGCATAATACTCACCTGCTTCAAGTCCGAGATTGTAGATATTTATACCTCTTGTGTTCCAGGGAGCAATCTTTGTTACAACAGAGGTAAGTGTACCATCTGCATTTTTCTTGTACAGGCGAATATTCCAGCCATCGTGGTCACCCTCAAGAGGATTATGTCTGAACTCAAAATCAACGCTTCCTGCTTCAGGAACTACAAATTTGTAGTAATCCTTATCAAGGCTGAGAAGCTTCTCTGCAAGAGCACCTGAAATTTCGGTATCGCAGGGCAGAAGTGTTGCCGTTTCGGGTGTATCGTTAAGCTCAAGCTCACAATTACCTGCCGCCCTTTTACTGAGCAGGACAGTATAGCTTTTTGAAACCTCTGATTGTGACTCAACTCTCACATAATATGTCCCTGCTCTCAAGCCGAGAATGCCGCTTGTTGTTTCCATATCCTGAAGCTTTGAGGTAAGGTTACAGATTATTTTTTCCTCGGAGTCCATAAGCTTTATGTTCCAGCCTGCAGAAGGAAGCGCCTGGTCATCGTGATTAAAGAGAAGCTCAACACAGCTATCCTTAGTCAGCTTAAAGGTGTACCAGTCAACATCTGTTCCCTCAGTTTTCTTGGGAGAGCCTGCATATTTTGCCTTTCCTGCATTCAGGGTATTTGCCGTTTCGCGGGTGTCATTGGGCTCTTCCTCAAAGCCGGAGGTCTTGGTAAATGAGGTTATAAGGTTAAACTCACAACGAAGAAGCTTTGTTCCTGAGGTGACTACAATACAATATGTTCCGGGCGAAACACCTACCTCACCCCAGGAGGCTGTAACCGAATTCCAGAAGGATTGGAAAAACTCAATTTCGTGGTATTGGTTTTCCTCTCCCTGAAGGATTTTATAAACCTTGATATCATAAGCATTTGTATTATCAATAAGGTTTTCGTGCTCAAGCATTACGGTAAGCGCACCCGGCTCAGTAATATCAAGCATAAAGGCTTCGTAATCCTCTTCACTTTCCACATTACCCTTTACTGAGCCGTTAGGGGTAATATACATAGGAGTGTTTGTGGAGAAAAGCCCGTCATGAATTGTCAGAGCAATACCTGCAACACAAAGGGAAGCCGCAATAACCGCTACTGCTGCTATGACAGATATAATCTTAATTCTTTTCTTCTTCATCCTTTAAGCTCCTTTTCAAAAGCAACATAAATTCACTGAATTCATTTTCAAAATCCGTTTCGGTGTCTGTGTTTTTACAAAGCACAGAGCCGTACATTTCACCGTTAAGCACCGTAAATGCTCTTTTAAGCAAGCGCTCCATATACGCAAATTCTTCCGCACCGTCTCTGCCCGAGGCGCCAAGAAGAATGATTTTTCTCTTTTTTTCGATATACTGCTTTTTTTCGTATTTATAAAACAGATTAAAGTAGAGCTGGAGCCTGTCCAGAAGTCCCTTTACGGGTGCCGTAAAAAATCCGTTATACACAGGACTTGCAAAAACAATTACATCCGCACTTGTAAAATCCTCAAAAAAATCATCAAGGTCGGAAAACACACATTTTTCAAGTGTCTTACATTTGTCACAACCAATACAACTGTGAAAATCCCTTGCAAAAGAGTCAAAAAACACACATTGAGTATCCGTAAGCAACTGACTCATTCTGTCAATAAAAGTATTTGTAATTCCGTTTTTTCTTGATGAGCCCTTTATTACAAGCAGCTTTTTCATTATTTTTTCAGCTCCTGACCGCAATACTTACAAATGAGAGTTCCGTCTGCAAGCTCATAGAAAAGAGGGGGAAGATAATCCTCACAAGAGGTTATGCAGCACTCTTTGCCACACCACTCCTGATGAGTAGGCTCCTCGAAGTCAGGCTCAATTCTGCGGCTCGCCTTTCCCTTTACTGTTTTTGAAAGCATTACCATACAAGCGTCCACATATCTGTCAAGACCTGCAAAATACGCACTTCGCTTGTCATCATCAACAGAAGCATCCAGCTCCTCGCCCCTTGGAAGAGGGTGAAGAATAACAAGGTCGGGCTTTGCAACCATAAGCTTTCTTTCATCAATTGTGAAATTATGCTTTCGTGCCTCATAGGTAATACGGGACTCAAAATTTCCGGGCGTAACCCGTGTCATATAAAGCACATCCAAATCGGGAAGTGCTTCAAAAAGATTATCGTAAACCGAATAAGCCTTTTCGCGCCTGTCCATTATGGAAATGTATTCCTCGGGAAGCGGCTTTCCGTTTACGGAAATAAAGCAAAACTCGTTTCCGTTATAAATGTTAAGGCATTGAAGAAGATTTTTCACAAGTGCATTGTCTGTGAAATCCCCCAAAAATCCGATTTTCATATTTGAAACGTGCTTTTTCTCAATCCAGACAGAGGAAAAATCCGCAAGTGTACGCACAGGGTATGCTCTGCCTCCGTCACCTGCATTTATAACCGGCACAGAGGAATACAGAGAAGCCGCCCTTGCAGCACCCATCTTGGGGTGTGAAAGAACAATAGCATCCCCGAAGGCGGACATAGTTTTCGCAAACTCACGGAGAGTCTCACCCTCCTTAAGCTTGTACTTAAGAACATTTCCGCCCATTCTCGTTACAGCGCTTGAAAAGGCGCATTCGCAAAGCTTGTCCTCACCGTGAAGGGCAGTAACAATGTTCCTTCTGACCAAATCCTCACCATAGGCGTTCTGATTGTCCTTGATGTAGGTCATCTGATTGAGAACCTCACGAAGTCCCTCTCTTGAAAAATCTGTTATATCAATAAAGCTTTTCATAATTTTTCACCCTGATATTGTCGGACCGCCTATGTTCAGCAACGGTTTTCAACTGTCCGAGTATAATTTTTTCTGAAAATAAGGACACCTATCCATTATCCGTTTCATTATATCATATTCTATTATTAAAAACAAACATTTTTATAGGAATTTTCAAGTTTTTTAACAAATATTATTACACCCGCAGGTCACATTGAAATTTACGGACAAAAAGAAAAACATCCTCCACGGAATTTCCGTGAAGGATGTATTTAACATAAAAAGAATTAGTCTGCAACGGGAGCTTCAACAGGACAGGAATCTGCACAAGCGCCGCAATCGATACAAGTATCAGCATCGATAACGTAGATACCATCGCCCTCTGAAATTGCCTCTACGGGACAATCTGCAGCACAAGCACCGCAAGAGATGCAAGCATCAGTAATTTTGTAAGCCATTCTTTCCGCCTCCTTGTTCTTTGTTTGAAGCCGAGGAGAATTTCAATCTCCATTCAACCCTTCTCGGCTATTGTAACATAAAATTCAGGAAAATCAATAGTAATTTATATTTTTCTTTATGAAAATATATGAAAAACACAAATTATTTTTCCTCTGTTGTATCATGCGACTTGGGTGGTCTGTTATTGAATTTCACCAGCTTAACATCATCTCTGTGATATTCTGCAGGAATTGCATCAGGTCTGCGGTCAAGCTGAACCTTCAGTTTTCCTGTAAGAAGGCTATTATCCACAACCTTTCCCCTGCCCTCGCGGGTTTCCACAACGGAGCCGATCCTGGGAGTGATTTTAGCAAGATATTCATAGCTTTCCTCCTCATACTTCAGGCAGCAAAGAAGCCTTCCGCAGGTACCGCTGATTTTTGAAGGATTAAGTGAAAGTCCCTGATCCTTTGCCATTTTTATGGACACAGGATGAAAATCATTCAAAAACTGTGAGCAGCAGAACGGTCTGCCGCAAACACCCAGCCCTCCGAGCATTTTTGAAACATCGCGGACACCTATCTGTCGCATTTCAATCCGTGTTCTGTAGTTACCTGCAAGAATTTTTACAAGCTCACGGAAATCAACTCTGTCCTCCGAGGTAAAGAAGAATATCATCTTGCTACCGTCAAAGGCACACTCAACCTCAACAAGCTCCATCTCAAGACCAAGCATTTCCACCTTTTTCTGACAAAATGCCATGGCATCCTTTGATCTCTGCTTGTTGCTTTCGAGAATTTCCAGATCCTCAGCCGTAGCCACACGCACAACCTTTTTAAGAGGGCGAACAAGCTCCCCATCACTGATTTCGTGTCTTGCCTTTGCAACCTCTCCGCACTCGTTTCCGCGAACAGTCTCAACAACTACTATCTGTCCCTTTTCCACCTCAATGGAATCGGGGTCAAAGAAATAAACCTTTCCGCCTTCCTTAAAACGGACACCAACAACATACGCCATAATTACTCTCCGATTTTATAAATTTGCACACAACACCGCTGACAGTAAGGTGTAATTAGGATTGTTTTCCAAAGAAAGGAGAAGACCGTGGGTTTTCTCATACATATCCATAAGCTTTTCCATACCCAGCCCATTTGAAAGAGCCGTTGCTTCACGGACAAA
This sequence comes from Acutalibacteraceae bacterium, assembly GCA_045602865.1. GTDB lineage: Bacteria > Bacillota > Clostridia > Oscillospirales > Acutalibacteraceae > DTU089. Next base: position 6,740 of record JAZSCI010000085.1, on the reverse strand, counting down.
CTCCTTTGACTGTGCCTTTGCACCGAGCTTGAGCACAATACTGTCACGAAAAACGGTGCACATAATATCAAGCACCTCTGCGGCAAGCTGCTTATTCCCATCAAGGGGAGCAACCGCCTCGATTCTGTCATATTCATAAGGAGTCAGAAGAGCATTACTGAGCGCTCTCACAACCCCTATGGCTTTCTCGCTGTATTCCTGAGAACAGGCTTCTCCCAGGGTGAGTCTCACAACACGGGAAATAACTGTTCCGATTACCGCATTTGCATTCTGCGAAGTAAGCACAAAGGCGGTATATGAGGGAGGCTCCTCAAGAATTTTCAACAAAACATTCTGGCACTCCTCGCTCATAAGCTGAAGCTCTTTTATAATATAAACCTTTGTACGGGCTTCATTGGGTGTCAGATAAGCCTCCGACACCATATTTTTAAGATCCGCCTTAACAAAACGCTTTTTGTCCTCAGGCTTCTCAACACCAATAATATCAGGATGTATGCCCTCTTTCGCCTTACGGCATTGGTTACACTCCTCGCAGGGCAGAGTGTCTTTGCCATCGCACACAAGCATCTGTGCCGCAAGCATAGCGAGAGCTTCTCTCTCCTCTGCCTCTCCGCCGTCTATCAGAAGGGCGTGAGGTCTTCTGCCTGCAGAAAAAAGTCCCTTCAGACTTTTCCTGACACTATCCGAAAAAAACGGCTTATTGCTCATAATTTAATCATCTTTTCCGCATCAATCACAAACAAGGTAGCTCCGCCGATAGGAACCTCCACAGGTGATGCGGAAATAAAGCCTTCCCCAAGATATGCGGGTGTGGTGGAAACCATCTGTGTCCTGCGTGAACAACAGGCACGGAAAATCTCCACAATTTCATCCACCTTGTCATCCTCTGCACCGATCATAACCGTTACATTTCCAAGCTTCAGAAAACCACCTGAGGTAGAAAGCTTTGTTGCCTGAAAGGATGCTTTTGAAAGGGCTCCTAAAAGGCCATTTACATCATCATTGTTTACGATACCGATAATAAGCTTCATATATTACACTCCCAAGAGATAATATTTTTTCACATTCATTATAGATTATTTTCTTCATCTTTACAACAGAGTATCCGAAAATTTCTTTCAATTACACCTTTTCCTCTCCAGGAAAAGGCTCTTTTTTCTATATCATCACCGAAATTATACCGAGCCCTTGCAGTTACTATGAATTCCGGCAGCGGAGTAACAGACACATTTTCATTCATAGGACAAGCATCCTGACATCTGTCGCAGCCCCATATACAACCCGTTTCACGAATTCCATCCACAGTAAGCTGAGAAGCCTCGCCCTTGCATTGGGTAAGGTGGGAAAGACATTTATCCCGTGAAAAGCCTGTCTCGTGAAGGGCACCTCCCACACAAGACAAAACACATTTTCCGCAATTTATACAACTGCGAATTTCACTTGATGCGGCAGGAATTTTCATATCAGTCACTATTTCGCCGATAAAGCAATAGCTTCCGTATTTTTCATTTATGAGAAGTCCGTTTTTCCCTGCTGCTCCCAGTCCTGATAATGCTGCTGCAAAAACCTCGGGTATGGGAGAATTATCCGCAAACCATTGGAAATTGTATTGGGGGTAAGCGCTCCGAAGGTCATTTACCGCCTTTTCAAGATAATTCCCTACAATTATATGATAATCCTCGGAAACCGCGTATTTTGATATATTGGAATTTTCATAGGCATCTCTGCCAAGATAGTAGGGAAACAGATAGCATATAACACTTTGTGCCCCCTCGGGCAAACGGGATTTTGCTCTGCACTCAATAAGCTTATCCTTTACGGCAGAAAAATCACATACACCACAGGGTAACACACCTTCAAAGGGTAATTTCATAATCATACTCTGCTCAAAGCAACCATAACAGGTATTGTGAAAACAGACACAAGTGAACAGAACGCAACAAGCTTTGATGCAACGCCTGTGTCCTTTCCGTATTTTGCAGAAAACATAACCGTGTTATTAGCACTGGGCACGGAAGCAGAAATCATACAAGCAGTAAGAATTGTTCCGCCAAGTCCGAAAACCTTGAAAATGCCCAACATTACAAGGGGTAAGACACCTAACTTCAGGAAAAGCACAAGGTAGTTATTCTTCTCCATAAACATTGATTTCAAATCTGTATTGGCAATATATGTGCCCAAAAACAGCATAGCAAGAGGCGTATTGAGACTTGCAATATACCCCACACCCGACTGTATTACCGAAGGAAGATTAATATCAAAAATAAATAAGGGCAGACCTACCAGAACTGAAATCACACCCGGATTGAGAAGAAGAAGCTTCAGGTCAAATTTATTATCCTGACATTCGCCTTTTTTCATAAGCCATATTCCGTGGGTAAAGGAAAAAATATTAAAAGCCACCACTCCTGCAGAGCAATAGAAAACACCCTCGTTACCAAGCATTGCCTGACACAGAGGAAGCGCCATATACCCCATATTGCCGTAGCTTACGGCATATTTGAATACAATTCCTGCCTTTCCCGATTTGTTGAAAAAGGGAATGGCAAGCAATATGCCTACAACAATGGTCAAGGTCATACAGATAAATGCAATACCGAAGGATTTTGCAGTTTTTATATCAAACTCCATATTCATAAAGGATTGCACAATTACAACCGGAGTAATGATATAAAAAAGCAAATCATTGGATTTTTTCGCCGTATCCTGCCCGAAAATGTGCAAACGGTCGGCAATAAAGCCGACCGCAACTATCAGATACAGGATTATAACCTGTTGTGCGGCGGTCTGCATATTAGTTAAAAACATTTTAAACCTCCCGTCACCTGACAAATCACCCTACACCCCTGCCATCACCTGACAGGGATATTACGGGATTTTATTCTTTTCTGTTCATATCCTCAAGGGAAACAATTGTATAGTCCTCTACACTTTCAATCTGTGTTTCCTTTTTGGGCTTTTTAACCTTGGAAAGCTTACTTATAAGAGAGGGCTTTTTATCCTTTGTTTCCTGCACCGGTGCCTCATCCTCAAAAAGGAATTCCTCAGGATTCTCAGCAAAGTCAGATATATCCTGCTCAACAGCGGTATTTCCGGAAACAGGCTCCATAACAACAGTATCTCCTGAAGCATCGGAAGAAGCCTCTTCCCCCTTGATTTCTTCAGACTCAGCTACTTCCTCAAAAAGATCTTCCTCAGAAGCAGTCTCGGAAACCTCTTCAACAACATCTGCCGAAGCCTCCTCGGAAGCTTTCTCTTCAGCTGCATCTGTATCAGCTTCATCCTCTTCAAAATCATAGATATCGGAAAGCTCTGCCGCCTTTTTGGTGACAATTTCCTCATCATCAAAAATATCAATTTCGCTTACTGCTTTTCTGTTTTTCACTCCATCCTTAAAGCCTACACCCAAGGATGCGAAAATATAAGAAACAATAAAAACAAGCACAGAAAGATGAGCTACGCTGAAGCTATAGCCCTCCACGGCATCAACACCTACTGCCATCATTACAAGGCGGGGAATTGTGACAATACCTGCAAGAAGAGCGGCGGTAAAGCCGTAGCCGTATATTCCCCACATACTGTCTTCCGTATACACAGAGCTTGAAATTCTTGCAAATGTAAGGAAGAAAAGCATAACAAAAACGAACATAAAGATTTCAAAGAGCAGCTCGGAAACCTTTACAAAGCTTATGGCTGTCATAAGTCTTGAAATAAGAACTGTCATTGACCAGCACAAGGGAGAAAGAGCAAGAAGCTTGAACTCCTTGTATGAAGCTCTGCCGTTAAGATGGCTGATAGCAAAAACTATAAAATATATAAGAGCAAAGAAAGCACATACAAAACGAAGGATTGTGAAAGTGCCTCCGTTTTCGCCTAAATTAGATCTGAGAAGCCCTATAAAAATTTCTGTGCTGCCCTGATTTGCGGGAACAATGTTCTTTATAGCGGAAAGCATATCCCATACAAGTCCTGCACACATAACCCCCGAAGCTACACCCAGCAAGGGATTTTTGCCTACGGGAAGCTTAGGGTATGGTACTTCACGGCTCACAAAGCTGAGCGCCATAAACAAAGCTCCGAAAAGCACAACCGCACCATAAAGCACCGATACGGTAATATCAGACTCCTTATAGAAGCCGTTGACCGGATCAATAACAGCAAGAAGCTGGTAAACTCTTGTGGGAAGAGCAACAAGAAGGGATGCCGCAAAAACAAAAAGCAGATATTTCATTTTAACTGCATCAACATTTCCTTTTAACTTATGCATTTCTTACAATCCTTTCTGAACAGAAGGCTGCGCCGACTGATTTATATTATCTTTCATCAAGAGGTATGTACTCGGTAGGTCTCTTGAAGCCTGATACTCTTTCATCCATAGGTACATACTCTTTTGCATTTGCAAGGTTCTTGTATGCAGGTCGGATAACTCGGTTGCCTGTAATAAGCTCTTCTATTCTGTGTGCAGACCATCCTGCAACACGCGCAACTGCAAAAAGAGGCGTATATAAATCTGAAGGAATACCGAGCATACGGTATATAAGACCTGAATAAAGGTCTACATTGGCACAGATTTTCTTGTTGTTGTTCTTTTCCTTGGCAAAAATTTCGGGAGTCAGTCTTTCGATATGCTCAAGAGCAATAAAATCTGCTCCGTAGCCCTTCTCCTCGGCAATTTTCCTTGCCTCTCTCTTGAGAATTACCTGTCGGGGATCGGAAAGGGTATAAACCGCATGTCCCATACCGTAAACAAGACCGCTTCTGTCGCCTGTTTCCTTGTTTATTATTCTGCGAAGGAAGTCTGCAATCTGTCCCTCATCAGTAATATCCTTAACCTCTGCTCTCATGCACTCAAGCATTTCCTCAACCTTGTGATTATGACCACCGTGGCGGGGGCCCTTAAGTGAGCCGATGCCTGCAGAAATCGCCGCATAGGTATCTGTACCGCTTGATGTAAGCACTGTTGTGGCAAAGGCGGAGTTATTACCGCCGCCGTGCTCTGCGTGAAGAATAAGGCAAAGGTCAAGAAGCTTTGCCTCTGCATCGGTGTACTCTCTGTTTGAACGGGTATTGTAGAGAATTGTCTCTGCAGTTGTAAGTCCCGGTTTAAGGGGATGAAGATACATACTCTTTTTCAGGTAATATCTTCTCTTTACCTGATAGGCGTATGTCATAATTGTGGGAAGCTGGGCAATAAGCTGGATGCTCTGTCTGAGAACATTTTCAATGGAAAGGTCATCAGGATTAGAGTCATAGGAATAAAGAGAAAGAACGGATCTTTCAAGCTTATTCATAATATTTGGCGAGGGAGCCTTCATTATCATATCCTCAATGAAATCCTCAGGAAGATCCCTGCACTCGGAAAGCACCCTGTTAAAAAGGTTAAGCTGATTTCTGGTAGGAAGAGTGCCGAAAAGCAGAAGCCAGGCAACCTCCTCATAACCGAATCGGTTTTCCTCTACACACGCATTAACAATATCATTGACATCAACACCTCTGTAGGTAAGATGTCCCTCAACAGGCTTGCGCTCACCATCATCAATGTAATAACCCTCAACAGAGCAAACCTTTGTAAGACCTGCCATAACACCGCTGCCATCACGGTTTCTCAATCCACGTTTAACTTCAAATCTGTCAAAATACTCGGGGGAAATGGAGCTGTACTTTTTCAGCTCATCGCAAAGAGATGTTAAATCCCCGCTTTTAATAGGTTCAATATAAGTCGGCAAATCTTTCACTCCTTTTCTTCATAATTTTAAACATATTATTTCATAATAATTCATATTATTGTATAATAAATAACCCCTCTTGTCAATAAATACAAAAAATTTAGGATGTGATATTTTGAAGCGCTATTTAATGAATATTCTTCTGTGCACCCTTGTTATGATTGGTGTACCCGTAATTTTTCTCGGAGATGCACCAAAAGAGCAGAACGGCACTTACAATCCCACCACCGAAGCCACAACACAAGCCCCTTTATCTGAAGAAAATAAAAACGCTGATACAATTGCAGTTTTCCGCACCTCTGACAAGGAGGTTGTGGAGCTGGATTTATTTGAATATGTATGCGGAAGCGTTGCCGCAGAAATGCCGCTTATTTATCATCCCGAAGCACTGAAGGCACAGGCAATTGCCTGCTATACAAACGCTTTGCGACTGAAGGAAAACAATACATACTCCGAAAACGCCCACATAAGCGACAACCCTGCCATTCATCAGGGATATCTCTCCGAAGAGCAACGGAAGGAAAAATGGGGCGATGATTTCGAAAAATACGAAAGCAAGCTTCATTCCGTGGTAAGCGAAGTAGAAAACAAAGCCCTTTACTACAAGGATGAGCTTTGTGTTGCCGCATTTTTTGCAATAAGTGCAGGTACAACAGAAGAGGCTGAAATACTGTGGGGAGAGAAAATCCCTTACCTTGTAAGTGTAAAAAGCAAGGGTGACAGTCTTTCCCCCAACCATCTTACAGAGGTCACTGTAAACCGGGAGGATTTTGAAAAAGCGCTCAAGGCGCTGGGCACAAGACTTCCCGAGGATAAATCCTTAAAAAGCATAATCAAAATCACAGACACCTCACCTGCGGGCACTGTTCTTTCCGTTAAAATCAACAAAAAGACCTTTACAGGCGAGGAAATCCGACAAGCCTTTTCTCTGAGAAGCTGCGTTTTTGACATTTCCGCAGATAAAAACACTGTAACCTTTTCGGTGAAGGGCTACGGTCACGGAGTAGGCATGAG
>JAZSCI010000084.1:0-3061 GCA_045602865.1 Acutalibacteraceae bacterium | reverse complement strand
TTCTTGTAATTTTTCATTAAATTCCATAATATACTCTCTCTTGCTATATTTATTTACCTGATTAATTATATGGTATCGGCTTACATTTTACAATCGGGCAAAACCGTTTAGCGTACGAACTATACATAACAAAAAGGAGTTGTAAAAAACATAGTCTCAGTGCTATTTAATCCGTACATAACCTTACCTTGTAAATTTGAAATTCGCCTTATTTGTTGTGTGTTACCTTTCCACAATCTCCACATAGCCTTTTTCACTGTTTACATACTCTCCGTTTTTGTAATAAACCTCGGAGTTGATTTTTACTACGGCATTTTCCGGCACATACAAAATAGTCTTTGTGTCGTGTGGCACAGTAAGATTAATAGCATAGCCTTTGTCTGTCTTTTTATAATCAAGAGTGATTAAGCCTTTCACACTCGGAACAGTACAGTTCATACTGTCAGACAAAGTATATCGGGGCTCTATTTTAACCTTTTCATAGCCTGCTTCAAGGGGTGTGATACCTGCAAAATGCTTACTCATTATAACAAGAGGTCCGCCGCTCCAGGCGTGATTTTTAGTTCCTCGCCATTCATCCCAGAATTCCCAGAGAGTCGAGTAATCCTCGTTCACCATATCCTTGTATCTGTACTTGATTCTGTCCCTTGCCGCTTCGTACTCACCCATTTTGCAAAGGGCTTCAAGAACATAGTATTCCATATAGGGGCTTGAGTTTTTAGTGTTGATGAGCACATTTTTCACGGTAGCATACTGCTCTTCATCTGCAAGGCCTGATAAGACTGCAAGAGCATTTGCTCTGTCATCGGGATTTTTCACATCCTCACTTTTGAAGCCTTCTTCTGTCCAGAGAGCCTTATAGCCCTTTGCGATATCCGCTTTTCTTTCGGTAATAAATAAAATGTCATCATCCCTTCCCAAAAGCTCTGCCATCTCCTCTACTGTTGAAAGAGCATAATAAACCCAGGCATTTTCAATAGCGGTCATATCCGCCTTGCTACCCCAGTCCGGCCAATCCCATGAGCCGCTACGATGAACAACAAGATTATTTTCACCTATTTCCCAAAGCTTCAGGTAATCAAGAGATGCATCATAAATCTTTTTCACAAAAGCCTTGTCGCCTGTGTAGTCATAATAGGTTTTAAAGCCTACAATACCTGCAAGCTGCTGAACGGGAAGCTCGAAATAGTCTCCGCTTATAGGAACAACAGTCTGCAGCACCTTTGTATCATCAATGTGTGAAAGCATAGCCTCTACACCCTTCTGATACAGCAAATAGGAATTACTGTCAAGGGAGTACATAGTCATAATCATTTCACTTGTAACATCGCCCCACCACTGTGCTCGTTCTCTGTCGGGACAATCCATAAAGTTATCTCGCATGGTAACATAGAGAGTACGGAGGGACTTCTGCCATAAGGAGTTCAGAAATTCATCATCGCATCTGAAATCACCGCTGAACGAGCTGTCATACCCTGTTTCCCGATACTGCAAGGAAACGACTGTAACACCTTTGGGGATTTTGTATGTAATATGCTCACCGTTAAACCAACCCAGAGCCTCAAATTCCTGCTCACCCTCTTTGGTTATGTAGGTTGTTGAAACTGCACCGATTAAAGTATTTTCCGTTGTTATACGAATCTTTTTACCTGCAGGTGCTACAACCTTAAGATATGGAGTAATCTGCGCATTATAGGGGATATGCACGGTAATTTTCTCCCCGAAGGGCTTTGTCACCTTATAGTTTTCGTAATCCCCTGAATTCTCATAAGGCTTAAGACCGTAATCCTTCAAAAATGGTATTCCTCTGGGATAAAGCTTACCGTACGCACCCTCGCCACCCCTGGCATATTCGGTTCCGTTTTCCCAGGCCGATGCATCGTAATCCACATCTGACCAATCGCACATTTCTTCCCTTGCATCGAAAAAGATACTGTATTCGGGAAGTCGGTAGTTAGGCGGATAAAGAGCACTATCAATATAGGAAGGATTTCTTTTTACCTTCCAGCTTTTGTCGGAAATTATATTTACGCTCTCTCCTATCGCTTCAAAAATAAAGCCACCCTGACCGCTGCCGCTATAGGAATAGCTGGTTTCATTATCCCAATACCACACTAAAGCGCAAACCGAGTTTTCGCCCTTACTGAGATAGGGTGCTATATCCACACTGTCATAATATCCGCCGTTTTTGTCGGGACCTCGTTTTACACTGCCCTCGAAAACAACCGTTTCTCCGTTTATGTAAAGCCAATATTTTGAGTCGGCTGAGATATGAGCAACAAGCTTTTTCGGCACCTTATCAAGACTCACCTTTTTATTAAAGCACATCCAGGTGTTTTTTTCTGTAAGGTTTTCCTTATCCCATATCCATTTTGCTTTCCAATCAGCTTTCTCCTCGGTAGAGATCGCTCTGTATTCAGGAATACTTTCGGGAATCGTGTAATCGTTTGTAAAAGGTATCATTGTTGCATCACCCTGAGGAAAAATTGAAGAAATAAAAGCTGCCGCTATGGCAAGATACGAAACAATAGTCTGTAAAATTTGCATAGAAACCTCCATAAGGTGTTATTTTATATTCAAAACCTCTTTGCCGTCTCCCCAGATAATTTCAACTGTAACAGGTACGTTGGATTTTATTGTTACATTTGGTTTTTCCTCTGCAGAGCTTCTTTTTTCGCAGATAAGGGTTAATTCCCCCTCTGTGCCGAAAGGATATTTTTCAATACCGTGTTTTTCAAGCAGATTAACGTGCCAGGTGATTTTATTCTTCGCGGCATCAGGCTTGATACCAAAGACATACTCAAACAGAATTGAAATCGGTGAAAGACCTGTCCAACCAACAAAATCAGGCATTGACGAACTGCCCTTCTCAAACTTACCGTCAACAAGCTCAGGGGCATAGTTTTCAAAAACTGTTCCCCTGCTTTTGAAAACATCCACGACAGCCTTAAGATGTGATAAGGCAATTTCATGCGACATCATGTACTTTCCGTAGCCGTCAAGACCTTTGAGAACCATATAGTTTGTCGGCGACCAAACCGAACCGCACCAGTAACCTCCC
>JAZSCI010000083.1:0-3110 GCA_045602865.1 Acutalibacteraceae bacterium | reverse complement strand
ACAGAACGACATGGCTACGATCCGACTTGATATATCTTACATTAAATGTGCGGTCTGCAACCTGCCTGATAAGCGAAGCATCCCTGAAAGGATGAAAATCGTTCCTCTTTATATGATTATAGTTTGAGGGACGTGCCGTAGGCATCCATCCGCCACTGTTTTTGTAATCAGTAAAACAAAGCTTATAATCCTTACCTATCCAATAGTATTTACCGTTCTCCTCAATATAGTCACTGCTCTCATCAATCTTAAATGTTACATAAAAGGGTGATGCCTTTTCCACAGTAAGCTTATGAACATTAGGCTTTATGTGTTCAATGTTAAGATTTTTAATAGTGATGCCCGAGCAGTTTTTTATGAGTATATGAGAGAGAAGCCCGTGCATTATAAAATTGGAATCATTGAAATCGATTTCCATATTTTTAACATTCTCAATAACAACTGCAGTTCTGTGAATATTCTTTTCCATCCCCTCAGGATATTCCTTTTCCGCAATTGTATTTGAAATATACATTTCCCGCACATCTGCATTCTCACTAAGAAAAACATAGTTTCCCTTAGGAACAGAGAGTGTCTTGCTTACGGAAGTTTTTGTACATGTATTAAAAAGATTCCTGAAGGGAATCGTTGCCTCAATATTGGGTTTGACGCTGAACATCTCGGGATAAATTACCACGATACGTACCACCTTTGATTTTAAATTACATCAACTCTAATGATACAATAGCTTCAAAAAAATTGCAATAAACTGTTTATTAAAAGAAAATTAATTTTAGAAAAAAGTCAACAAAGATTTTTACATAAAAGCAAAATAAAACATTACTCCGTTTCGTAAAATCCATCTTCTGCAAATCTTCATTGTACGCTTTGCACAAAAATAATGCTCTTTCATTGTCGCTTTTGTTCAAAGACCAAACAATATGCCGACAACCTCGTTTGTGAATAATGCACAACTACACAACCTTTCGTTTGTGCATTATGCCTTGACTTTTTTAAAATTTTAATATATAATACAGTCACAACAAAGGAAAGGAGAGTAATAAATGAACGCATATCGTGAATTAGAGAAGAAGCTTCTCGAGGACATCGAAGCAGAAAAAGGTTTTTCTTTCAAAAAGCTCGCAAAGATTTTCCAGCTTAACAGCATTTACAGCAGAGCATGAAGAAAGCACCTTTCCCCTTCTTCATTTTGAGTTATAATCTCTGATCAGCCGCTTCCCCTTATAACGCAGAATCGGACATCAGAGTTAATATATAGATAGTTTCATAAAGCCAAGCAACAAGCCACAGGTAAATCCCCTGTGGCTTGTTGTTTTATACTATGTCATTTACTGTTTCATACTGCCGATTTGTCAGTAATCTCACCGGAATCAAGTATCCGATATCACAAAGAGAAAACCTCTACAACCTGATCATCAAGTGTCTTGTGGGTAATGGATATATCATCAACAATCATATATCCTCTGGGAGTACCCTCCTTAGGAATAGAAACAGAGCCCGGGTTAGCATAAATGCAACCATTTTCAAGTGTGAGGATTTTGCTCACGTGTGTATGTCCGTTAAAGAGAACATCCCCACTTTTGATTTTCGGCATATTATCGGGATTAAGCTTGTGCCCGTGTGTCAGGAAAAACATTCTTCCGCCATTGTAAAAGAAGCCGTATTCTGCAAGCACAGGAAAATCCAGAACCATATCATCAACCTCTGCCTCGCAATTACCTCTCACACAAAGGATTTCATCCTGAATATCATTGAGCATAGCTATAACACCCTTAGGATTATATTCCTCAGGTAAATCATTCCTGGGACCGTGATAAAGCACATCGCCAAGAAGCACCAGCTTTTCGCAACCTTCCGCCCTGTAGCACTCTAAAAGCTTCCTGCAATATTTAAGCGAACCGTGAATGTCTGAAGCTATCATTATTTTCATTGTAATCACTCCATTTATATATTCTTTTAAAATTATATCACATTTACCGACACTATTACAACAAATAAATATACTTTTAAATTGTTTTATATTATCAACTACTGAATACAAAACCTCTGTTTTTATTATGGATTACATAAAAAGAAAAAGCCACCGCTTCCTGCGGTGGCATTTTCTTGAACGTAGAAGATTTTCACTTCTCTGCGTATCGTATTGGCATCTTTATAGTAAAGCACTGATGTTGTATCAATGTTGCAACTTTACGAACAAATTGTAAACAAGAAGCGTTTTCAAAAAAAATTTATATTCTGTTTTTTCGATTTTAGTTATTTTTCACAAGGCATCAGGTGACCTTTTGTGCAACTTTCAAACAAGCGAAAATAAAGCAAATTATTGATAAAAAAATACAAATATGTTAATCTATATGTATGATTGAAAGGTACGGAAAAGCGCCGCTTTTCCAGACCTTCAAACGCAAAAAACCACTATAGTGGGACGGAGGTATATTATGTCAAATATTCTTGATGCTTTCAAGGAAAAGCAGGTTAAAAAAAAGGTATACAACGGCAAGAAAATCAGAGTTGGTATTATCGGCTGCGGTTGGATTGCTGAAGCTCACCTTAAAAGCTATTTAAAATGTGATGATGTTGAGGTTGTTGCTTTTGCAGACCTTATTCCCGGCAAGGCTGAGGCTTTCGCCAAGCAGAACGGCGTTGAAAACGCTAATTTCTATCTCAGCGACAAAGAGCTTATCGATAACGAGAAGGAGCTTGATGCTGTTTCCGTATGTACATACAACAGAGAGCACGCAGGCCCCACAATCTATGCTCTCAAGCATGGTGTAAACGTTCTTCTTGAGAAGCCTATGTGCGTTACTCTTGATGAGGCAGTTGAAATCTGCAAGGCAGAGAAGGAAAGCGGAAAGATTCTTTCCATCGGCTTCCAGCCCCGTTTTGATGAAAACATGAAAATGGTTAAGAAGATTTGCGAAAGCGGTGTTCTTGAAGTCGGATCGTTGCCATGTCGTTCTGTGGGCCAAGGAGTTGAATCTATCAATTGTCTTCCTAAGACCGCTTGGCCTCCGACTTGGAAAGCGGAAAGATTCTTTCCATCGGCTTCCAGCCCCGTTTTGATGAAAACATGAAAATGGTTAAGAAGATTTGCGAAAGCGGTGTTCTTG
>JAZSCI010000082.1:0-9785 GCA_045602865.1 Acutalibacteraceae bacterium | reverse complement strand
TACCGATGGTTTTTATGCTTTTTGATAGGGCTATCGATTTCAGGCTTGTGCAATATTGAAAAGTCATATCATCAATATCAGTTACGGTTTCGGGGATTCCGTTTGATGCAAGTCGGGTGCATCCGAAAAAAGAATGAGTAGATATGCTTGTCACACCATAAGGAATAGTGTAGGCTGTGTCTGCTTTATCAGGGGGATATGCCATAAGGGTTGTTTTGTCTTTGCTTAATAAAACTCCATCAATAGATGTATAAGCAGGGTTATTTGCTGAAACATCAATGAATGTAAGATCGACACAGTTTGAAAAAGCCGCAAGGTCTATCTCTGTTATCCTGTCAGGAATTGTAATTTTGTTAATATTAAAGCAGCTTGTAAAAGCGTAGCCGCCTATTCTCGTTACACTGTCCGGAATTGAAAATCCGGTACCATCCATTTTTGCGGGGAATTGAATTAAATCCTTTCCGCTTTTGCTATATAAAACTCCGTTTTCGGATTTATACATCTGATTGTTCGCGGATACATTAAACCGGATAAGATTAGAGCAGGATGCGAAAGCCCATCTGCCGATGTTAGTTACACTATCAGGAAGTGTAACAGATGTGAAGTTTGTGGAAAATCGAAAAACATCATCGTTAATACGAACAACGCCCTCGGGGATAACAACATCCCCACCATCACCGGTGTATTTCGTAAGTATGCCGTTTTCTATAACGAAATCGTTGTTTGAGGATTCGGTATCTTTATGGGGCATATCTCCGTTAAAGTATATTCTTACGTTTTTGAGGCTATCCTGACCATCGGCATTTTGAATTTTCTTCCACTTTCTTTCGGAGCCGGCATAATAAATGTTCTTAAGATTTTTACAACCATAGAAGGCGTTTTTTTCAATGGTTGTTACAGTATAGGGAAGTATAACTGATTCGAGACGCCAGCAATCGTAAAAGGCTTTTTTCCCGATTACTGTTGTGCTATGGGGGATTTTTATTGAGCGAGGTGATGTGCTTTTTCGGAAAGCGTTATCACCAATGACAGTAACGCCCTCGGGGACAATGACATCTCTGTCTGTGCCTGTGTATTCCTTAAGCACACCGTTTTCTATAAGAAAATCGTTGTTTGACATTATTCTCGCTCCTTTTTCAGAGGGATTCGCATTACAGTTAGTATAACATACATTAAACAGTGGTGTGCTTTTCACACCTTTAATGCATTTCGATATACTCAATAAGCCTTATCCAGTCGTGGCGGCTGAAATAGTGAGTTCCTTCTCTCAGGTGGTAGCCTATGTCACCCTCGAAGAAAGCCTCGCCTGTAAGTGCTTTTCTGTCGGGGGCTACAAAGCCCTTTTCAAAAGCACCCGAAGCCCCAAGGCAGCCCAGCTGCTCTGCAAGAGGATCTGCCCAGGCATCCCTGGATGCGCTTCCGATAATTGCTTTTGCAGGAGCTACTGAGGCTATAAGGTAATGCTGGTCAAAGGGCATAGCTTCCTCGTTGTCGCAGTATTTCAGGTATTCCTCGCAGAACCAGAAGGGGAAGCGCTCACATATCTGCTTCACGGTTTCTCCCGTAGTACCTCTTGCAAGGGAAGCTCCCGAGCATCCTGAGTCATTGGAATAGGAAAAAGCAAAACGGCTGTCTGTTGCGGCGGCAAGAAGTGCAGTTTTTCCCAGTCGGGAATGGCCGCACACAGTTGCACGGGAAATGTCAAGGTGGTTTGTAAGGGTTTCTGCATAGTCCATAAGGCGATGAGAAGCCCACGCCCACATAGCGATTTTTCCGCAATCCCTACTGCCTCTTTTTCCGTTTTCAAAAAGGATACCTGCAAGACCGTTTGTGAAATCTCCGTCATCAGAGGTTACATCCTTATAGCAGAAGGAAAGCACTGCATAGCCCTTGTCAATAAGCTCCTCGGTGGGCATATATCTGTCGGGCACCTCAGGTCTGAAATTTATATGAATGAAAAATGGGTGCTTTTTCCCATCTGTGGGAAGTGCCTCGTAAAAGGGGAAGGAAAATTCCTTTCCGTTTATAGTGCCCCTTGCGGTAACCTTTCCGAGTGTGGCGTGACCTGCACAGAAATTCGCAAGAATTTCCTCGCGGGTAAAGGTAATATCATCGGGGAGAGGGGGCATTGTGCCGTATTCCTCATCAAGAAGGATGCGAAGCATTTCCTCCTTTGATTTAAGGGGAGGAAGGTTTCTTTCTTTTAAAATTTCTGTAAGAGTCATATTATCACCTTTTAATTTTTTATTGCTTTCAGTATAATATAACTCAAAAATTTTTTCAAGGAAATATTACAGAAGGGCTTTCAAAAGCTTTCCCGAAGGGGATGATACCCACAGAGCTCTGTGACAAAGCTTTTTTTCTGATATGAAAACTAAATCCCGACAAAAATAAATCACCGATAAGGCAGTTAAGCAGCCTTGTCGGTGATTGATTCTGTTTTTAAGCTTATTTGTGATTTTTAATGAAATACTTGTAGAATTTCACACAATGTGCAACCTCATCTACGCCAATGCTTTCATTAGCCGCGTGCATAGCTGCAAGCTGCTCGTTGCTCATTTTAATGGGGCAGAAGCGCAGGCAGTTGTCTGCGATTTCCTCATAGTGGCGGCAATCTGTTCCCCCGGTCATAAGGTAGGGGATAACACCTGCATCGGGATAGCATTCGTTAAGGCATTTTTTGAGGTAGCCGAACTCCTCGCCCTTGTAGTCAACGCAGTTTGAAGCGCTACGGGAGTGAATAACCTCAAATTCAAGGTCGTATTTGTCTGCATATTTCTTCAACACTGCAAGGGATTCCTCTGCATTCTGGTGGGGAGAGGGGCGAAGATTGCATACAATATAAGCCTCGGAAGGGATAACATTGGGGGAGTGTGAGCCCTCTGCCATAGTGCAGCAGAAGGTTGTTTTTACAAAGGCATTACACATAGGAGAAACCAAAGGAAGCACCTTTGTGAGTAAGCCCTTGAAAAGCCACATATTGCCAAGTACCATACGAAGGGGGAAGCCCAGCATAGGTGCGGCTTCATCAAGCATAGCATAAACTGCGCCTGAAATTTCTGCCTTGAAGGGCTTATCCTTTTCGATGTCAGCAACGAATTTTGAAAGCCTTGCCATAGGTGTGTTGCTTCGGGGAGTAGAGGAATGTCCTCCCTTGCCCTTTGCAATAACCTTAAGGTCAATATAACCCTTTTCAAGAAGACCTACTGCGGCACACCAGCCCTTCATAGTGGGAAGCTGGTCCTGAAGGATAGCACCGCCCTCATCCATAGCAACCTGAAGTCGTACGCCCTTTTCCTTGAGATAATTTACAAGCTTAGGAGCGCCGTCACCTGAAATTTCCTCATCAACTGCAGTTGCAAGATACACATCACAGGGTGGCTCGAAGCCCTCTGCTAAAAGCTCCTCAATAGCCTGAAATTCCGAGAAAACTGTGGATTTGCAGTCCATTGAGCCTCTGCCGTGAATGTTGCCGTCAGCAATTTCACCCGAGAAGGGCTCTCTCTCCCAGTTAGGCTCATCAGCGGTAACAACATCCTGATGTCCCATAAGGAGTATGCCGTTTCTTGAGGAGTCCTTACCCTTCCAACGGAAAAGAAGATTGCCCTCAAGCTCTGTTTTCTCAAGCTTTGAGAAAACAAGGGGGAAGCTTTCTTCCATAACCTTGTGAAGCTTGTAAAACTCTGTAAGGTCTGTGTTTCCTCTCATAGAAATTGTGGGGATTTTAACCATTTCGGAAAGCTTTTTTGCATAATCTGCCGCTTCCTCAGGTGTGGGGGCAATTGCAGGCTTTCCCGTAAGGGGCTTTGCCTTGATTTTAGCCGCTCTTATAGCACAAATCACAAGAAGGAAAAGAATTACAGCTAAAATAACCAGTAAAGCAATACCGATGTATTTCATAAAATCAGGTCCTTTCAATTACATTTCAGCATAAATTACATTTCAACAGCGGCTCTCTCAACGCTGAGACCTTTTTTGTAGCTTTCCATAAAGCAGTTGAAGGATTCGGTGAGAGCACTGTCAGGCTCAAGAGTTGTAATTTTCTGTGAAGCGAAAATCTTGTTGTCAAGGTAATCGGGAAGAAGCTCGTTTTCTTCCTTGTTTGCGGCAAATGCCGCAAGCACAGCAATACCCCAGGCTCCGCCCTCACCTGCAGTTTCCATTACGGAAACAGGTGCGTTCATAACGGAAGCAAGGACACTCTGTCCGATAACGGGGGTTTTGAAGAAGCCGCCGTGACCTAAAATCTTGTCAATGGCAACATTCTCTTTATCGAGGATTTCCATACCGATTTTGATTCCGCCGAAGGCAGTGAAGGTCTGCACTCTCATAAAATTCGCAAGGGAGAAGCTACTGTCAGGCTCTCTTACGAAAAGGGGCTTACCTGTCTCGAAGCCTGTGAGGAATTCACCTGAGAAATAGTTGTATGAAAGAAGTCTGCCGCAATCCTTGTCAGCCTCTGCAGACTTTTTGAACAGAGCCGTGAAAAGGTCGCCCATAGAGCACTCTGCACCCATAAGGTCAAGAACCTCTTTGAAAAGATATGTCCAGGCATTGATGTCTGATGTGCAGTTGTTACAATGTACCATAGCAACGGGAGCTCCGTCAGGTGTGGTAACCATATCAATTTCACGATAAAGCTTTGAAAGAAGCTTTTCAAGAACAATCATAGCAAAAACGGAGGTGCCTGCGGAAACATTACCTGTCTTTACTCTTACACTGTTTGTAGCAACCATTCCCGTGCCTGCATCACCCTCGGGAGGACACATAGGAATACCTGCCTTAAGGTCGCCCTCTTCATCAAGAAGCCTTGCACCTGCCTCTGTGAGAGTACCTGCCTTTTCACCTGCAACAAGCACTGTGGGAAGAATATCTCTGATTTTCCAGGGGAAGCCTTTTTCTTCAATGAGACTGTCGAATTTATCAAGCATCTTTTCGCTGTAATTATTGCCTTCCATAGGGAACATACCGGATGCTTCACCGATACCAAGCACCTTTTCGCCTGTGAGAAGTGTGTGAATATAACCTGCAAGAGTGGTGAAATATGCAATATCCTTTACGTGCTCCTCGCCACCGAGAATTGCCTGATAAAGGTGTGCAATACTCCAACGGTCGGGGATGTTGAAATCAAAAGCCTCTGTGAGAGCACTTGCGGCTTCACCTGCAAGAGTGTTTCTCCAGGTGCGGAAAGCACAAATAAGCTTACCCTCTTTGTTAAAGGGAAGGTAGCCGTGCATCATACCGCTGATGCCGATTGCCTTAAGGTCTGTAAGGGTAATGCCGTAGCGCTCCTTAACATCCTTTTTAAGTGAACCGTAGCAGCCCTTGAGTCCTGCGAAAAACTCCTCTTCCCCATAGGTCCAGATGCCGTTTACAAGACTGTTTTCCCAGTCAAAGCCGCCTACTGCAAGAACCTCACCGTTGTCATCAATGAGAACGCCCTTGATTCTTGTTGAGCCGAACTCAATGCCGAGTATGGCTTTTCCGTCAAGTATAAGTTGTTTTTTGTCCATAATATTTATCTCCTTTAGATTATATTTCAAGCTTTATATCTGAATATTCAATTCCTGAATTTTATCCCTGAGTGCCCGGAAATCAGAAAGTGCATCAGGCTTGTTACCCGGATTTCTCAGCAACGCGGCAGGGTGGTATGTGCCCATAAAAAGGATGTTGCCCTTTTGTATGAATTCACCGTGCTGTCGGGTTACGCGAAAATCCTCGGAAATGAGCCTTTGTGCCGCAATTCTGCCAAGACACACAATGATTTTCGGATTAATGAGCCGTGTCTGGTGCCTGAGCCAGTTTATGCAGATTGTCTGCTCATCATCCCGTGGGTCCCGATTTTCGGGTGGTCGGCATTTAACAATGTTTGCAATATAAATATTTGTCCTTCTGTCAAGCCCGATTACGCTGAGGTATTTGTCTCAAAGCTGTCCTGCCTTGCCCACACAGGGCTCACCCTGTAAATCCTCGTTCTGCCCGGGACCTTCTCCCACAAAGAGGATGTCGGCATTTTCGTTTCCTACACCGAAAACTACATTTGTGCGTGTCCGGGAAAGGGGACAAGCCTTACAAAGGGAGCAGTCTGCCCTCAGCTTTTCAAAGCTTTCGTATTTCAAAGGATTATCAGCTCCTTTGGTGAGGCGGTGAGATTTTCATAGCCATCCTCGGTAATGTATGCCATATCCTCAATTCTCACGCCGAATTTGTCGGGAATGTATATGCCCGGTTCAACAGTCACTATATTTCCCGTTTGCAGAATAGCCTCGGATTTTGGTGAAAGGCTTGGGCTCTCGTGAATTTCCACGCCCACTCCGTGACCGGTGCCGTGACCGAAAAATTCTCCGTAGCCCTCATTTGTGATTATATCACGAGCCGCCTTGTCAGCATCCCTGCAGGGAATACCGCTTTTAAGAATTTCAAGTGAGGAAAGCTGTGCCCGTGCTACAATATCATATATTTTCCGTTGCTCCTCTGTAGCAGAGCCTACGGCAACCGTGCGAGTCATATCGCTGTGATAGCCCTTGTAAACCGCACCGAAATCCATTGTGACAAAATCCCCGTTTTGCACAATATTGTCATCGGGGACTCCGTGGGGCATTGAGGTTTTCTTTCCCGATACGGCAATTGTTTCGAAGGAAAGTGCCTCTGCTCCGTGGGAGAGCATATAAAAATCAAGCTCAAGAGCGATGCTTTTTTCTGTTACGCCGGGCTTAATAAAGGTCAGAATATGCTCAAAGGCATCCTCGGCAATTTTTTGCGCCTTCTTTATGCACTCAAGCTCACCGGATGTCTTTATTGCCCTGAGTCGGTCAATTTCCGACTCTAATTTCTTTGAGGGAGTGACACGGCAGGGAAGAAATGCGGTTTTAAGAAAATCTGCCATATCAACTGTCATTCTTGCTCTCTCAATATATATTTTGAGAATATTGTTGTCTTTGATGTAATCCTTGACTTCCTTGCTTACTCTTGTTACTAATTTGCATTTACAAGCGGAAATACTTTTCTCTGCGGCTTCTATATATCGGCTGTCCGTAAAGAATACCGCTTCGTTTTTTGTAATAAGCAAATATCCGTCAGAGGAATTGAAGCCTGTAAAGTATCTTCTGTTTTCCTGAGAATATATGAGAATTGCTTCGTGGGATTTTTTGAGAAAGGATTGAAGCTTATTTATTTTCTCCATAGTAGCCGTGCTCCTTCAGAAAAGCCTCTCTCAAGGGCTTTTCCTTTAATCTGTTTTTCTTGTAATGATTTTTCCAGAACCACTTGTTCTCAACGGGATCAACGAGAATGGGTACTGCACCGCACCTGTTAGCGGCGGCAACATCCGTGAAAACCTGGTCGCCTACCATACCGATTTTTGTAATGTCTACACCAAGTTTTCGTGCCATTCGTATTATTCCCAAGGGAAGGGGCTTTTTAGCAAAGGCGTGAAAGCGCACACCGAAGGTGCGTGAAAACCACAATGCACGGATGTGGGGAGTGTTTGTAACAATAGCAACCTTTATGCCCGCAGCCTTAAGGCTTTTTATCCAGGAGATTGCGCCCGGAATTGTAGAAAGCGTGGCATCCTTAACCGTGGTGTTGTCAAGGTCAAAGGCTATTGCCTCAAGTCCTAACTCCCTTACAACCTCGGGGGTAATGTCGTTGACCTCGCGGAACATATATTTAATTGTCGTGTCCTTTTCTCTCATACAGATAACCTCGGGAATCAGCAAAACATCGATACCGTCTTAGCACCAATGCAAATTCAATAATATATCATTCTAACTATAACATAAAAAAACAAAAAAGAAAAGGGAAGAAGCCTCAAAAAGAGGAATCTTCCCTAACTTTTTAATAGAATTTACGCTTGCGAGCAGCTTCAGATTTCTTTTTTCTCTTTACTGAAGGCTTTTCGTAATGTTCTCTCTTACGAACCTCCTGAATAACGCCATCTCTGGATGTCTGTCTCTTGAATCTGCGGAGTGCGCTATCTAAGGATTCGTTTTCCTTAACTTTTACCTGACTCATTTATAGTTCCCTCCCTCCGTTGTTACCAACAAAGGCATAAATATCAATATACGATAGCATTATACAGTCTTTTTGGACAAGTGTCAAGGGGGAAATATGAAAAAATCATTAACAAAGGGTTGAAAGAGACAAAAAAGCACTGCAGAGCATAATACCCTGCAGTACCTGTTTTGAAATAGGAATACTTACGCTTTTGTATTCTGAAGAGAGTGGAAAAAGTCTGCCGTTTTATGCGGTCTGCACATTTTTCCGTTCTATCATTTTGCCATTGCGCCAATTTCCATCATATATGCACCGATTTGTGCACCGAATTCGGGAGCGCCGTCCATAATAAGCTTACCCTGTTGTACGGACTCCAGCATATCATCAATAGACATCAGTATGCCAAGGGCACTGTCAAGATTGTTGAAGCGCATTGTAAAGAAGGGGAGTGCGCGTTTGTATTCGCCTCTGCCTGCCTTACTCTTACCTGCCTTGATTCTGATGTAAGCGGAAACGGAATCCTCTCCGTCAACCTTCCAGGCGTAAACACGGTCGGGGCTCTTTGATGTCCAATCGTGGATTTCGGGGTGTCCCATTTTGTTGAGTGTGCTGATGCCTGAGGAAAGAAGATAGAAGTAGCACTTAACTGTCAGGCGCTTGTCCTCCTCCTTCTCCGGTGGCTTTTCGGCAGTGAGAAGGCTTGACATTTTAAGGAGAGCCATCATAAATACGCCGAATTCATAGGCATTGTTGAGACCAATCATTTTGGGAAGTGTTGAAGGTCCGATTTTGCCCTTGAAAAAGGCATTCATAGACTCAACATTCTTGAACTGAAGCTCAACGAATTTCTGTTTTTTTACTCTGTATGCAACCTTGTTGGCGTGAACGAGCCATTCATCACCATTTACCATAAAGTGGGTTGCCCACTTTCCTTCGGGAGCATCCTCATCAAGACAACTTACCTGATAAATACAGTGAACCTTCTCAAATTTCTTTTTGAGAGAGGGTACATCTGCAACGATAGTTTTCAGAAGGGGTAACGCACCGCAAAGGAATATTTTATTAGTATATAAAGCTTCTTGTGTATTAGCCAAGAAAAATCATTCCTTTCTGCAAATTTCTGAGCATAAGCGCACATCTCAGGTGTCTGTACAAACGGCAAGGATGTGTGCTTGTTTTCTCAAAATTAGAACTCGTCATCCCAATCGTTGTCTTCCTCGAAGTCAGCCTTCATAACCTCACGAACAGCCTCAATAATACCGTTGGAGTCAATACCGAGAGTGCTCATAATGTCCTCGTGAAGACCGATAGGAGCAAATGTATCCTGAATACCGAGCTTCTTGAAGGCACAGCCCTTACCGGACTCAACAACAAGCTCTGCAACTGCACTGCCGAGACCGCCGATAACTGTGTGGTCCTCAACTGTGATGATACGGCGGGTGTCCATAACTGCCTTAAGAACTGCTTCCTTGTCAAGGGGCTTGATTGTGTGCATATCAAGAACTCTGATTTTTAAGCCGTCAGCCTTCTCATGGAATTCTGCTGCCTGGAATGCCTGGAATACACAGGAGCCGCAAGCAATAATTGTAAGGTCGCTGCCCTCGTGTACCTCAACTGCCTTACCAAGCTCAAAGCCGTAGTCGGCATCCTTGTAAAGAACACGGTCAAAGCCACGGTTGATTCTGATATAGAAGGGGCCGGGTGTGTTGTATGCCGCCATAACCGCATTGTAGGTTTCGTAGCCGTCAGCAGGGCATATAACTGTAAGGTTGGGGATTGAACGGGTGAGG
>JAZSCI010000081.1:0-2314 GCA_045602865.1 Acutalibacteraceae bacterium | reverse complement strand
CTTCTTCCATCAGCACGCAAAATATGCGGTAAAAGCACTTGAAAAGGGCATTCATGTTCTTAGCGAAACAATGCCTGCAGTTACTATGGCAGAGTGTGTTGAAATCTGCCGTGCTTCCGAAAAAAGCGGTGCAATCTATATGCTTGCAGAAAATTATGCTTATTTTGCAGTTATCAGCAAGCTTACAGAGCTTTATCAGGAAGGCTCTTTAGGAGAGGCACTCTATTGTGAGGGTGAGTATGTTCATCCTATGAGTCACGAGGAGTATGTTCACTATACGCCTACAACAACTCATTGGAGAGCACTTATGCCTTCAGGCTTCTATCTCAGCCATTCCTTTGCACCTCTTATGAGAGTTACAAACGACATTCCCGTGTCAGTTAATGCAAGAAGCATTTACACCGATGGTATGAGACAGGAGCGCGAGGGTGAGCCTATAAAAGATGTAGCTTCAATTATGCTTTGTACTATGAGCAGAGGTGCCGTTGCCAGAATTACAGGCTGGGCTAAATTCGGCGGACACGGAAACTGGTATCGTTTTGCTTGTGCAAAGGGTAGTGCAGAAACAGTAAGAGGCGATGAAGGAAAAATCCGTATTGTATATAACGATTGGGAAATTCCCGAGGGTGTTGAAAAGGAAAAGGTTTCAACTGTGGGCTATCCCTTTGATAAGGATAAAGCAAAACAGTGCGGACATTCCGGCGGCGACTATTATGTTGCACACGAGTTCCTCAGCTGCATTCTTGAAGGCAGACAGCCATACTTCAATGCATATCGCTCCTGCGCTATGTCTGCAGTTGCAATTCTCGGTTGGAGAAGCAGCCTTCACAATGGTGCAGAATATAAGATTCCTGATTTCTCAAAAGAGGAAGAAAGAAAGCTTTACGAAAACGATAACCTTTCACCCTTCCCCGATGAAAACGGAGTTGCAAACTATCCCTGCACAAAATATCAGGCAGAGGATTTTGATATCTGAAAATACTGAAAACAAAGGCGTGATGCTCCCCGAAGGGCATCACGCCGATTTTTTTATTTTTTCTTGCCGAAATAGTATCTTACCTTGCCTGCACTTTTTCTGCCGTATTCAATAGCCTCAGTGGGACAGTAATTAATACAAGCCATACAATGAGTGCAATTCTTTTCCCATACAGGCTTTTTGTCCTTTATGGTGATATTGTTAAGGGGACAAACCCGTTCACATTTACCGCAACCTATACAGTTATTGGTGACACGGAATTTCTTTGCCGATACGAAAAACGGATAAAAAAGAAGGTTTACAGGACCGCTGTATATTTTATCAATGAGCTTGTTGTGGTTGCCTTCTGCTTTTCCTCCCTTTTTTATGAGGTGTATAGCCTCATCAATATAAGGCTCGGCTTTTTGTATTAAGCCATCAACCTTTTCGGGCGGCGGAGCCGTAAACATAACAATGTAGTTTTCGGGCATACGCACCTGAAATGTGCCCATATATGATAAACCCTTTTGGCTGCATAGCTTTTGGTTGTAGTGACCTGCATTTCCGATTTCACCACCGCATGTCATTACAAACCATACCTTATTAACACCCTTGAATTCTGTTTTGAGAATGTGCTCCCTTACGATTTCGGGAATCCGCCAGGCGTAGGTAGGTGCAACGACAACCAAAGAGCCATCAACAGATATAGGTGAGGTGTCGCCGTTTCTGATTCTCTCGTTAAGGGAAAGAGCTTCATCCCCCAGTGCCTTACTCAGCCTCTCGGCTACATATTTACTGTTTCCCGTGCCGGAAAAATATATAATCATAATAACCTCCGTAAAAAGTGAATTTAACACTACCGAGTGCCTCTTGGTTGAAAAGATGTTAATATTATACCACTCATCAGAAACAAAAGCAAATACACTGTGAAAGCAGAGCTTAACATATGGTGTATTTTGGTTGACTTGGATAAATTATAGGTTTATAATGTAATCTGTATAATAGTATAATTTTTTTAAATTTAATATATTACGGAATTTTATATAGCAAGAATTTTTAAGGAGATTGTGATTATGAAAAAAGTATTATCCCTTTTGTTAGCCATCTCAATAATTTTCAGTTCTGTTTATGTAGGACTGGGAGAGGTGCCGTTTGGCAGTCTTTTTGCAGTTAAAGCCAATGCAGCAGGCGTGGAAGATCTGACCTTTTCTTACGAGTATGATGAAATCACCGGTGAAAGTTATGTAGTTGTAAGCTCATGTAATACCGATGCATACGGAGAGCTGGAAATTCCTTCAACATATAATGATCTGCCTGTAAAGGGAATAGGCGGTAGTGCCTTTGAAGGTTGCAGAAATC
>JAZSCI010000080.1:0-6744 GCA_045602865.1 Acutalibacteraceae bacterium | reverse complement strand
CTGGCTTGCTTTAATTTGCGAGACTCACATACGCTATTGGGTGGTAGTTGTATGTGGTTTTTTGTTGTTCAAGTACGGCTGCTGCCGGACTTGGATTTTTTGTTTTGGGAGGATGATTGAATGGAGCTTGGTTTTTCATTCTTTTTTACCGCTCTTTTGCTTGGCGGCGGTCTTGCTATGGATGCTTTTTCCGTGTCTCTTGCAAACGGGCTTAATGAGACCGATATGAAGAAAATGAAAATGGGCGGAATTGCCGGTATATTTGCCGTTTTTCAATTTTTAATGCCATTGATAGGTTGGGTTTGTGTATCTACAATCGTGAGTCTGTTCAGTTTGTTTGAGAAATTTATTCCCTGGATTGCACTTGCGTTACTTGGATTTATAGGCGGCAAGATGCTTTATGAAGGCATCAAAAACAAGGATGCCTGCGAAGAAAAACCTGCAGTAGGCTTTGTAGGATTACTTGTGCAAGGGTTGGCTACATCTATTGATGCTTTGTCCGTCGGCTTTACCATTTCTGATTATAACCCCCTCGAAGCATTTCTTTCCTGTGCCTTGATTGGAATTGTCACCTTCTTTATTTGTCTTGGCGGTATTGCTATCGGCAAAAAAGCAGGAACTAAGCTTGCCGGAAAAGCAGGTATCTTAGGTGGTGCGGTTCTTATTTTCATCGGACTTGAGATTTTTATTACAAGCTGGTTCTGATAGTGATATGAGGTGAGTATATTGAGAACCGAAAAGAATATTTTAATTGCATTTATTCTTAATCTTGGATTTTCTGTTTTTGAATTTATAGGTGGGATATTCACCGGAAGTGTTGCAATTATTTCCGATGCTGTCCATGATGTTGGGGATGCTGCAAGTATAGGAATTTCTTATTTTCTTGAAAAAAAGAGCAAGAAATCCCCTGATGAGAACTATACGTATGGCTATGGGAGATATTCCGTTGTAGGAAGCTTTATTACCACAGTAATACTACTTTTAGGCTCTGTTGCAGTTATATATAATGCTGTTTTGAGAATTATAAACCCTGTTGAAATAAATTATAACGGAATGATCGTTTTTGCGGTGGTTGGTGTGGCAGTTAATCTTCTGGCTGCGTTTTTCACAAGAGAGGGAGATTCACTTAATCAAAAGGCGGTTAATCTGCATATGCTTGAGGATGTTCTCGGTTGGGTTGTCGTTCTTGTGGGTGCCGTTGTGATGCGGTTTACCGATTTCGCGCTTCTTGATGCGGTTATGTCTATTGGCGTGTCCTTGTTTATCCTTGTGAGTGCGGCAGGGAATCTGAAAGAAGCCTTGACACTTTTTCTTGAAAAGGCACCCTGTGGCGTGTCAGTAGCAGAAATAAAGGCAAGTGTTCTCGGTGTTGATGGCGTACAGGATGTCCATCATATCCACATCTGGAGTATGGATGGTCAGAATAATTTTGCTACTATGCACATTGTAACTGGCTTTGAGGCTCGTGTGATAAAGGAAAATGTCCGCCGTGAGCTGAAAAAGCTTGGTATAGGACACGTAACACTGGAATTAGAGGCAGAGGGTGAAGCTTGTCATCACGATATCTGCAGAACAGAAAGCTCATCGCACCACACTCATAATCATAATCACCATCACCATCACCACCATCATCATTAATGTGAAAAAGTTGCTGTAAAAGACATAGGTTTTTTACAGCTTTCTTTGTTTTGGGGCTTGTATTTTTATCTCTGACTACGCTTGTGGTCAGGTTATATTATATGGTGTGTAGTTTTATAATGATTGTATCAAAATGTAGTCAAAGCCCTTGCATTACCATACTATATTTGGTATAATTAAAAAGATTATATAAGGAGGTGTCTTTATGAGATGTCCGTTTTGCGGAATAGAAGACAGTAAGGTTATAGATTCAAGACCTACCGATGAAGGTACACGAATCAGAAGAAGAAGAGAATGTATCGGTTGCGGTAAGCGTTTTACTACATACGAGATGATTGAAAGTGTTCCTATTGTTGTGGTTAAGAAGGATGCCTCAAGAGAGTTTTTTGACAGAGATAAGCTTTTCAACGGTATGATGAAGGCTTGTGAGAAGCGCCCAGTTACCTCAAGAATAATCGGTGATGCGGTGGATGAAATTCTTGCAGAGCTTCAGAATTCTCTTGAGAGAGAGGTAACCTCTGAAAAAATCGGTGAGCTTGCTATGGATAAGCTTAAGGATATTGATGAGGTTGCTTATGTCCGTTTTGCATCTGTTTACCGACAGTTCAAGGATATCAACACCTTTATGGCAGAGGTTAAAAAGCTTCTGATGGAAAACAGATAAGGTCGGAGAGATATGTCATATTTTATTTGTCCCGTATGCGGTAGTGAGCTTTGTCGGGAGGATAAGCGATATGTCTGTTGCAACAAGCATTCCTATGATATTTCTGCAGGCGGTTATGTAAATCTTCTTATGTCCCAGCAATCCTCAAAGAAGAGGCACGGCGATGATAAGCTTATGGTAAAATCCCGCAGAGATTTTCTTTCTCAGGGATATTATGAACCCTTGAGGAAGATGCTTTGCGAATGTGTATCAGAGCAAGTGAAAGGAAAAGCTATTATAGCAGATGTAGGCTGCGGAGAGGGCTATTACACGGAAGCTATTTCGGAAAGTACGGATTGTGAGCTTGTGGGTGTGGATATTTCAAAGGATGCCTTGAAGTATGCCGCAAAGGCTCTGAAGCAAGTGGAATTTGCCGTTGCAAGTGCTTTTTCTCTTCCTCTTTCGGATAATAGTGTGGATTGTGTTGTCAGTATATTTGCTCCCTCTGCGTACAACGAGTTTAATCGTGTGCTCAAGGAGCAGGGACTTCTTATAAAGGCGGTTCCCCTTGAGGATCATCTGTGGGAGCTGAAGTGCGCTATGTATGATGTTCCCTACAAAAATAAACCTGAAAAAAGAGATGAAGAATTATTTGAGCTTGTTTCTGAAAGGAAGCTTAAGTATACATTCACAATCAACT
The DNA here is from genome assembly GCA_045602865.1 of Acutalibacteraceae bacterium. Classification (GTDB taxonomy): domain Bacteria; phylum Bacillota; class Clostridia; order Oscillospirales; family Acutalibacteraceae; genus DTU089. The sequence continues at coordinate 3,763 of JAZSCI010000080.1, read as the reverse complement.
CCTCCGAGGGAATACAGCAGCTTTTCAGAATGACACCGTATTACTACAAAACGGGCAGAGCAGAGGCAGAAAAGCTTTCAAGACTTAATGAATTAACAGTAACTGCACATTTTTGTGTGGAAGTATATAGGGTGAAATGAGTCACTATATAAAAGGAGATTAACTATGTTTGAAAATAATTGGGAATCCTTGAATTCAAGAAAGGTTCCGGAATGGTTTGGTAAAGCTAAATTCGGAATATTTATTCACTGGGGTTTATACAGTGTTCCTGCGTACGCACCTAAAACTCACTATGCAGAGTGGTATGGATATTCCTGCAATATGGAAAAATGCGATACAGAGGCTCAGGAGCAGTATAAAGCCTTCCATAAAGAGCATTACAATTCAAGACCTTACTATGATTTTATAAATGATTTCAAGGGTGAGCGTTTTGATGCAAAGAAATGGGCAGAGCTTTTCAAACGCTCCGGTGCAAAGTATATAAACTTTGTTTCAAAGCATCACGATGGATATTGCCTCTATGAAACAGAGTACGCTCCCGGACTTAATTCCGTAGAGTGCGCACCCAAGAGAGATTTTCTTATGGAGCTCAAAAATGCTATGGAAGGGACAGGTGTCCGCTTCGGTGTGTACCATTCCGTGTATGAGTGGTGGCATCCCTATTATCTTGAGAATCCCGAAAAATATGCATTGGAGCATCTTCATCCTATGCTTCGTGAGCTTGTGGAAAAATATCAGCCGCATACACTTTTTACAGATGGTGAATGGGAGCAGAACAGCTCTGTGTGGCATTCCACAGAGTTTCTTCAGTGGTTGTACAACGAATCATCCGTAAAGGACTTCATTGTTCCCAATGACCGTTGGGGCAAGGAAACCCGTGGCCGTTTAGGCGGTAATTTTACCACAGAGTACGGCTATATTGAGGAAGGAAGAAGAATTGAGGATGTAGAGCTTGACAGACCTTTTGAGGAGTGCCGCGGAATCGGTTGTTCCTTCGGTATTAACAAGGATGAGGGCTGTGAGGATTATCTTTCGGTAAAAGAGCTTTTACAGACTCTTTGCTCCCTTGTTTCAAAGGGTGGTAATTTCCTTCTTAATATCGGTCCTGATGCAGATGGTACAATTCCCCCCATTATGGAGGAAAGATTGCTTGGTATGGGTAAATGGCTGGAGATAAACGGAGAAGCTATTTACGATAGCCTGGTGTATAATGCAAAGGCTGATGATGGGGTTTATTACACACAACGCGAAGGTAATATCTATGCAATTACAGACAAGTTCCCTTCAAGAGAGCTTGTGCTTGAGTATGTAGATTACGATGCCTCCTTCAAGGTGTCATTACTTGGCTCGGATTGTGCGGTAGTAGCTTCCGAAAAGAACGGAAAGCTTGTGTTAAAGACAGATATCTGTTCTCCTGAGGATGTTGTATCCGAGCACCTCTATGTTTACAAAATCAGCAGGTGAATTTATGAGTAATCCTATAGGACATTTTCGGACTATAACAAAGCACCGCCATGTGGTTATCAGGCATTGTGCAAAGGTGGGGATATTGTGGCAGGGGCTACGCCATGACCTTTCCAAGTATTCACCTACGGAGTTTCTGCCGGGCGCCAGGTATTATACGGGAAAGAGAAGCCCTAATGAGGGTGAGCGCGAGGAAAACGGTTATTCTCTCGCATGGATTCACCACAAAGGCCGCAATAAGCACCATTTTGAATACTGGACAGATTACAGTACAGTAAGCAAGCTTATGGAACCTGTGGAAATGCCTGTGAAATATGTGGCAGAAATGTTCTGCGACAGAGTTGCCGCAGGTAAAATCTATAACGGGAACAAGTATACTGACCAATCACCACTTGAGTATTTTCTGAGGGCAAAGGATCGCAGAGTTATTAATTCTGTTACATCTGACCTTCTGGAGGAGTGGTTGACTCTTCTTGCTGAAAAAGGGGAGAAATATACCTTCGAGCATATCAGAAGGTGTGTCAGGGAGAGCAAAAAGGGAAAAATTAATAATATGTAAACAAAGTTTTAGAGTTTTGTGATATTGTTGTTTTTGCCCGGTTCCTATGCTAAAATACAGAAAAAAACATTCGGAGGAATATATGAAAAAGAATCGACTTTATGGGATTGTTGCACTGCTGGTTGTAGTAGTGATGGTCTTCAGCGGATGCGAAATGTCATTTGACATAGGTGGTGGTAATGACACCACCGTTGCAGGTGATTCCGTGAATCACGAGCTTACCGATGGCAACGGGCAGGATGGCTCATCATCTGTGGGCTCAAATGTTAATGAAGCTCCTGTTGTAACTGTTGTTGATGTAACAAATCAGCAGGGGGAGGTTGTAGCAACAGAAAAGGTTACGCTTTCCAAGGATGAGGTTCAGTCAGGAAAGGACTTCTTTGTTAAGCCTTCATTGGAATCTGATGAAAACAAAAATGTTCTGCCTTCTCCTGACAGATTGACACAGCCCAACAAGGAAAACACAACACAGAACGATAAAAAACCGGGCAACAAGGATGATGTTGATGACAAGAATGATGTTGCAGACAACGGAAATAATAACAATAACAATAACACAAATACCGGAGACAAGAACGATAATACAGACAACAATAACACCGATAATGGCGGAACAAACGATAATTCTCAGGATGTTGTCCAGAAAAACGATCTTGATATAATTTACTCGAAAAAATATTATATCGAGGGCAGAATTGTCGCCAATGGTAATGTTTCTTATTACAAGGTTGCCCGTGACGGAAAATACTATTCTGCCGTTACCACATACGAAGGAAATGACTTAGGTATAATTGTAGGCGATACAGATGTTTATCTTGTTGCTATTGCCGATAAAACCTATATAAAGGTTCCCAAAAGTATGATTGAGGAAGAAGCAGAAAAGGATGAAAATATGCAAGGCCTTCTGACCGGTGATGCTTTCGATATGAATAAAAAGCCTATCGAAACAACTACCGAAGAGGCAGACGGTATAACATATACTGTACTGAAATACGAGGATGGCTCTGCGGATTATCTTAACGGAAATATTATCGTTAAATCCGTGGCTTCCGATGGCTCAATAATGTTCTATGATGTAGTTACTGATAATGTTTCAATGGGAATGTTCCTTCCCCCTGCAGGCTATACCGAGCAGGTTGTGAATTTCACAACCTCTCATTCAGCCGAGTGTACCGATCCGGGGCATAACCATGGATAAGGGTATTGCACTTGTAACAGGCGGCTCAAGAGGAATAGGTGCCGCAATATGCCGTTCCCTTGTAAATGAAGGCTATCGGATTGCCTTGAATTACAACAACTCACAGACCGAGGCAGAGCTTCTTGCAAAGGAGCTGTCCTCTGTAGGTGATGTAAAGCTTTTTAAAGCCGATGTTTCTGATTCCTCTCAGGTGGACAGAATGTTTACGGAAATCGAGCAGAGTATGGGTAAGGTTACCGTGCTTGTGAATAATGCAGGAATTGCCGGGCAAGCCCTCTTTACCGATATAACCGATGAAATGTGGTCGCGTATGGTAGGCGTAAACCTTTCGGGCACATTTTATTGCTGTCGCCGGGCTTTGGGGAATATGATAAAAGAAAAAGCCGGAACCATTATAAATATTGCCTCAATGTGGGGCGAGGTAGGAGCCTCTATGGAGGTGCACTATTCAGCTTCAAAAGCAGGTGTGATAGGTCTTACAAAGGCTCTTGCAAAGGAGGTCGGGCTCTCGGGAATAACTGTAAATGCAGTTTCTCCCGGTG
>JAZSCI010000079.1:0-6823 GCA_045602865.1 Acutalibacteraceae bacterium | reverse complement strand
GTACCTCATTTACAAATAACGAATCAATCTATCTTAACAGTGAATATGACAACTCAAAGGGCGGCGGTGCTCTAAATGTCACAAACACAAAGCTTACCGTAAGTAATGCAACCTTTGACAATAACAGCACTAAATGGTATGGCGGTGCACTCATCGCTTCAGGTTCCAAAGTAGTTATCGATAAATCTGTATTTACCAATTCCATAGGTGCCACAGGTGCGGCACTAAACTTTAAAAGCGGAAGCGATGTAACTGTCACCGAAACACAGATATACAATAACACCTCCTCATATAACGGCGTATTCTATGCCAATAGCTCAACAGTCGATGTGAGTGGTCTTACAGCAACCGGTAATAAAGCTAACAGTGGCGGTGTGTTCTATGTAAGCGGTGCCACTACAGTTATATCTGTAAATGACAGTACCTTCACAGGAAATACTGCGTCCTCAAAAGGCGGAATAGCCTTCGTAGATGCTGCAACAATTAAATTCACTGATTGTACGATTTCAGAAAACACGGCCAAATTCGGCGGTGCTGTCTGTGCTGTAAAGGGAGCAAAAACAGAAGTTAACGATACAGAGTTCACAAAGAATAGTACCACTTCTAATGGTGGTGCAATCTACTTGGAGGAAGCAGGAACGCTTACAGTGAATACTTCCGAATTCAGTGAAAACTACTCCAAATCAAACGGCGGTGCTCTTCATGCATACCGTACCCCTGTTACTCTTACAGGCTCTGTATTTACCGAAAACTCTACCGATGCACACGGCGGCGCAGTAAATATAGTCGGCTCTGTAGTTACTGCTACAGGTGATAACCTCTTTAACTCAAACACAGCTAAAAATCACGGCGGTGCCATTTATGTAACATATATAAAAGCGGAAGAAGCCACAGATGACAAACCTGCTGTTGAAGCGGCAGTTGGTGTGCTGAATATGACAGACGGTGCATTTACGGGTAACAGCGCTATGGCTGGTGGTGCCATCAGTGCACGTACGGGCTGTGAGGTTAACCTCACAGGCACAACTCTTACGGGCAACTCCGTAGAGGGTGACGACGGCAAGGTTGACGGTGACGGCGACGGCGGCGGCGCTATCTATGTAGGCTATGGTTCTGTTGAGCTTAACAATGTAACTGCCACAGGAAATACTGCAACTGGTTTCGGTGGTGCGATGAATGCTCTTTCCTCTGAGGTAACAATTAACGGCGGTACCTTCTCAGCCAACGAGGGCGGAAAGGGCGGTGCCCTGAATGCAATCTCAAATGCGGTGGTAACCGTTGATAAGGCTACCTTTACGGGTAATAAGGCAACAGAAGAGGGCGGTGCAGTTTATGTAAGCAAGGGCACAACCAAGCTTCTTATGACGGATACTGTGTTCAGCAACAATACCTCTGTAGGTAAGGGCGGCGCATTATCTACCGCCACAGGATGTCCGAATATTACTATTAATGCTGACAGATGTACCTTTGACGGCAACTCCTCCACCACCTCCGGTGCCGGCGCTGTGGAAATTCAGTGCGGTAATTGTAACAGTGCAGCAGATCCCGAAAAGATAAACATCGTCTTTACTGATTGCGAGTTCAAAAATAACGAATCCGTAAAATCTACGGGCGGTGCTGTGGAAATTCGTACAAACAGCTGCGCAAAGTTTGATGGAATTACAGCTACGGGTAACAAGGCAAACCAGAATGGCGGAGCCATTTATGTCACCTCAAACTATTCCAGAGTTTATATAACAGGAGATGTCAGTGTCAGCGGTAACACAGGTAACGCTGGTAAGGACAGCACCTTTATCCATCTTTATAACAATAATTACAGTAATCCACCAAGAGTATACACCACTTATGGTGAAACTGCTGCGTGGTACACTACAGAACTTATCGGCGGCAACAGAACAAGCATTACCTTTAATATGCCCATTTTGCCGTAATCACGGAGATGTGAAATATTATGAAAAGAATAATAAAAACAACCCTATGTCTTTTAATTTGCTCTCTGATTATTGGCAAGAGCGTTGCTCTCACCTATGCGACAGAGCAGTTCCCCAGTGAAACCAATCCCTTTGTTTCTGATTATCTTCTCGAACCTATAAAGCAGGAAGAACCCTTCTTCGAAGAGGTGCTTCCTGCCATCAAGGCTAACCTGAAGGAAAATAACAAACACAGCATAAACCCTTATTACGATGCTTTCCCTTTGGCCAACAACCCTGAAAACTTTCAGGGTTTAGGTTCTACTACTTATGCTAATATAAACGGCAAGACAGTAACGGCAGAGGCGTTTTACCGCGTTCATAAAGAGGCTCTTAACAATCCCAACACAGGTATGGGTCTGCTTATTTATCAGTGTATTCAGTATAAGCTTGCTCATCCACAGGAGGATGTTAAAATTACCTTCTCATCTTATAGAACGTCTGTTACCACATCGGTCTGCGTACTTCCCGAAAGTAAATATTACGGCTATGCCCGCGCACTTTACGGTACTAATTACGATGAGCACGGCTTCGTCCGTATATCCTATATGCTTACCGAGGCTGCCAGGATGGGTATTGAAGTAACTTTGGTAAATCAGCTGGATTCATATTCGACACCCCATTACAATCCAGCAACTCAGAAAGAAAAGTGGAGAGCGCATATCAGCTTCGATCCCTATTATAAGCAGGCGCTAAAGAGCGATTGCTATGAAAAGTATGCTCCCGGCAAAAAGGTTTCTGACTTTATGAGATATGCCCGTGTAGGCTGGAAAGTAGTTGATAAAACACAGGATATGCAGCATCTAAAAAGCTGTACCGTTTCTCATTATCTTGCTACCGACGGAACAGAGCACGGAAAAACAGTATTCTTCTCCAGCAGTAACCTTGACGATATTTCAGGCTACGGTCATAATGGCCACAATGGTTCACAGTCAGGTGTAATTATTTCTGACCATGATGAGCTTTATCGTGTGACCTATAACTATACTCAGCTTATGTACGAGCATCGCGCCAAAGAGCAGCTTTTTGAACTTCGTAAGTATATGAACGAGGAAAATGAAAGACAGATAGCACTGCTGAAAAGCGGTAAGGGGAATGAGATTCCCGCTGATAAGCAGATAGTTTACATCGGCACAAAAAACGACCCTGTCTTCGAGCTCTATTTTACCCCCTTCGGCGGAAGTACTGATACCTGGGATACGGTACATAATCCCATAGCTAAATATGTGGACAAACTTGCAACCTCCACCGACTATATCGAATTCGCATGGAACGTAGCAGGCTACGGCACATGTAACCTCGGCTATACTATGGAGCAGGTGCTGGAAAAGGCATACTGTGAAAATCCAAATGTAAACAATAAGATTGAAACCCGCGCCACATACTTTGACCCTGGTGAAATAGTCGATCTGGCTGTCGGCAGACAGATTGGCTACTGTAATATCGAGAAGGCTTTGAATATACATTCAAAAGACATAATTCTCAGTTACGAGGAAAACGGCCTTCGTCATAATGTTTGCCTTTTGTCATCCTGTAACTATTATATGATTGCATATAATTACCGTACGAACTCCATGCTCGTTATCAATGAAACCGAAAAAACGGGCGGTACGTTCTATAAAATTTTCGGCGAAAAGTATGCCATTGATATGATGGATAAGGATCTGGATGCTTCACCGGCTAATCTTGTGCTTGGCGTAGGTGAGAGCTTTACTCCTGAGCTCTACTATCCGGGAAAAGGTACGCTTAAATGGAGTACATCGGATAAGTCTGTAGCTACCGTGGATAATAAGGGTAAAATTAAAGCGCTTAAAACAGGTTCTGTTACCGTTACCGTAACCGACGGCACTCATAAGGATACGATTTCTGTTAAGGTGGTAAAATGTACTGACTGCTACGAGTCTGATAACGGTCTCACCTGTAATATTGATGAGCAGTATGTACTCAGTGAAAAGCTGAAAACTACACCTCTTACCTTTGAAGCGGTATTCTCATTGCCGAAGGAAGGACTTAAGAGCACTACCACTATTCTTGGCAGCGATGGTATGTTTGATCCTGCCCTGGTATTCTCTGTCAATAAAAACGGTAATCCGAAGGTTACCATTCGTAATAAAGCAGACTATTCCAAGCAGTTCAACTACACTTTCAGTGAGGTTGATGTTGCTACTGGCGAGAAGGTTCATCTTGCAATAACTATGGACTTCCCGAATAAAAAGATGTACTGCTATTTAAACGGGGAACTTGCCCAGACTATAACTCTCAACACTACCTTCAAAGCTTTTAATGAAAAGCATAACATGGTAGTCGGCGGTGACCACAGAAACGGTAATGCCACCTACTTTACGGGGAAAATTTATTCTATTGCCCTGTGGTCAGATGTGCGCTCTGCATCAGAAATTACCAACGATTATAAAAAAGGCGTAAAAGCCACGGATAAAAATATGCTTGCATATTATAATCTCACTCTCTGCGACAGCTGTATGAAAAAGGATTTATCCGGAAACGGCGGTCCTGAGCTTGAACATGTAATACTCTGGCAGGACAAGAAAGACGTGAAAGATGTTACCGATTTTGAGTATTCGTTTGCAGTAGTTGGTGACACACAGCAGATGTGCAAATCGGATCCCGAAGCGATGAGCTCGGTTTATGATTGGATACTTGCAAATCAAAAATCGCAGAAGATAGAGTATGTTATCGGGCTTGGAGATATAACCAATGATAGTACCGACAAGGAATGGACCAATGCAAACAGCAGTATAAGCAAGCTTAACGGAAAAGTTCCTTACGTACTGACCCGAGGCAATCACGACGACTGGGACGATTTTAACCGAAATCTCCATAACGGTTTCTATGAAAACACTGTAGACGGTCTTATGAACACGGGAAATATAAATCTCTCTGACCCTGTAAATCAGCCAGGAGTTATCAAGAAAACAGAAGCTGACGGCAAGGTGAGTTATATCACTCGTGAGGATGATGTTCCCGAGGGCGGAACTGTAAAGGGTGACTTGACCAATTCTTACCGTTATTTCACGATACAGAATACCAAATACATTATTATAACTCTTGACTTTGCTCCCTCAGAAGCAACACTCAAATGGGTAGACAGCGTTTTAACGAAGCATCCCAATCATAAGGCGATTATAGTTACTCACGCCTATATGTACCGTGACGGAACTACTATTGACTCAGGTGACTGCTATCCTCCCTCATACTATACCGGATACACCAATGCACAGAACGGTGACGATATGTGGAACAAGTGCTTTTCAAAACATAAGAATGTTATGATGGTTCTTTCAGGTCATGACCCCTGGCAGCACATAGTATACCGTCAGGACGAAGGAGCAAAGGGGAATACGGTTACCCAGATGCTTATTGATCCTCAGTATATGGATTCATTCATTGGCTCGACAGGTATGGTAGCAATGTTCTATTTCTCAAATGACGGAGAAACACTTACAGTACGTTATTATTCTGTAGAAAAGGACTGCTACGGTTCAGCAGATAGCCAGTTTACCGTTCACCTTAATCACAATTACAAAACCATAAAAACTCCCGCTACTTTTACCAACGATGGTAAAATTGAAGAAAAGTGCAGCTGCGGAGATGTGAAAACTTCTACGGTAGTCAAAGCTCTCAAGAGCGTTACTCTGAATAAAACTGCATACACCTACAACGGTAAGGTTACGACTCCTTCTGTAACTGTTAAAGACAGCAAGGGTAATACTCTTAAGAAAGACACAGACTACACCGTTAAGTACGAAAGTGGAAGAAAGAACCCCGGTAAATATACGGTAACAGTTACCTTTAAGGGCAAATACAGCGGCACAAAGAAGCTTAATTACACGATTGCTCCCAAGGCAACAGGTAAGATTAAAGCTTCACAGACCACTACAACAATAACTCTTAAATGGAGCAAGGTAACTGGTGCAGATGGTTACAGAGTCTATAAGTACAACTCAAAGACAAAGAAGTACGAAAATCTCAAAAGTGTAACAGGCACTTCACTTAAGATTTCCAAACTTAAAGCAGGAACAAAGTATAAGTATAAGATAAGAGCCTACACTAATGATGACGGTAAAATTTGGGGTGCATACAGCGTAGCGTTTGAAACAGCTACAAAGGTAAAAACACCCAAAATTAAGGTAACCTCAACCAAGAAAGGTGTAGCAGCACTTTCCTGGACGAACGTAAGCGGCGAAAGTGGATATCAGGTTTACTACTCAACAAAAAAGAACAGCTCCTACAAAAAGCTCGCTTCCTACAAGACTAATGTTGTCAAATGCTCAAAGAAAAAGCTAAAAAGCGGCAAGAAGTATTACTTCAAGGTCAGAGCTTATAAGAAAACTGCAAGTGGAACAGTTTACTCCTCATGGAGTGCAGTTAAGAGCATTAAGATAAAATAAAACAAACTCAGATCCATCGCACTTAAACGGTGATGGATCTGAGTTATATCAGACATCAAAAAATCCGGTACCTACATAAAGCAGGTGCCGGATTTTAATGTACATGTGCTCATAAGTTATTTATTAAAAAAGTGAGTATTCATAATGCTCAAGTGCCTTATGAATACTCACAATGGTCGGAGTAGCATTATAGTAATCAAGCGTAAATCCGCATAAATACTAGGCTTTTCGCAGCCATAAACAGTACATATCCCTTGTGGGAGGGTAGTTATTATCTAAGACTACCTAATGGTAAGCGCAAAACGTTTACGAAAATACAAAAAGAGGGTGGCGTGTAAAAGCCGCCCTCAATTTTTGCGCCGAATTAAACAACGAAAAGGGAATATGGCTTATTTTTTACATATACCTTTATAAATATAATACGGTTTTGAGTAAAGATAAGTA
>JAZSCI010000078.1:0-22167 GCA_045602865.1 Acutalibacteraceae bacterium | reverse complement strand
CTCTCTCTGATAGGTCTTGTGGTAGCTTATTCCTGCTACGGCTGGGGTGTTTACAGACTCTGGCAGGGGGCTATAACCTACGGCACAATGACCTTGTTTTTGCAGATTTCAAATTCCCTGACTGCATCCTTTGGCGGTCTTGTTTCTCTGGCTCCCTCGGCAATTTCTATTGCCACCTCTGCGGGAAGAATTATGGAAGTAACCGGCTTCGGTAAGGAGAAAGACTCTAACAAGGAAAAGGCGCTTTCAATGTACTCAAAGGCAGAAAAAACAGGTGTCAGCGTATGTATGGAAAATCTTTCCTTCAGATATCGGGATGGAGATTCCTTTGTTCTTGAGAATGCAGAGCTTTGTGCTCATCCGGGAGAGACAATTGCTCTTGTAGGACCTTCAGGAGAGGGAAAAACAACTGTTCTGAAGCTTCTTCTTGGACTTGTGGAGCCCACAAAAGGAGAGCTTTATCTTGAGGGTGATGATGGGGAAAAGCTGAAAATCTCCGACAGTACAAGGCGTTTTTGCTCCTATGTGCCTCAGGATGTGGGTATGTTTACGGGCACAATAGCCGAAAATCTCCGACTTGTTAAGGAGGATGCTACGGATGAGGAGCTTGACAGAGTTATTGACCTTGCAGAGCTGAGAGAGGTAGTAGATTCTCTCCCGGCGGGGATGAATACAAAAATTATTGAAAACGGCGGAAATTTCTCTCAGGGACAGCTTCAGCGATTCGCTATTGCCAGAGCCCTGCTGAAAAATTCTTATATCCTGATTATGGATGAAGCAACCTCTGCTCTTGATGCAGATACAGAAAGGCGTGTCCTTGAAAATATAATGGTTGAAAATCCTGTGAGGGTTTGCATACTTACAACCCACAGAGAAAGTATGCTTAAGTATTGCGACAAAATTTACAGAATTAATTCTGATGGAAATATTATTGCGGAGCAATAGGGGATAGATAAATGGTTTTAAGGAAATGGGAGCAGTTACCCGAGTTTATGAAGGTTCCTCAGGTCAGGGAATATTATGACTCTTTGCGGAAAAAGAGAGCGCAGCTTGTTCTCAAGCGCTTTTTTGATATTGTAGCTTCGGGTATAATGCTTGTGGTGCTTTCTCCTGCTTTTCTGGTTATAGGTATTCTCATAAAGCTTGACTCCTCAGGACCTGTTTTCTTCAGGCAGGAGAGAGTTACCCAATACGGCAAAAGCTTTCGTATTTATAAATTCCGTACTATGATAAGCCACAGTGATTCCAATTCACAGATTACCGTAAGCGGAGATACCAGAATTACAAGAGCGGGTAAAATCCTGCGTAAGCTGAAGCTTGATGAATTAGGTCAGCTTATAGATGTGTTCAGAGGCACTATGACCTTTGTGGGGGTACGCCCCGAGGTGCCACGGTATGTGGATGCCTACACTCCGGAAATGCTTGCAACACTTCTTCTTCCTGCAGGGATAACCTCACGGGCAAGTATTTACTACAAGAACGAAAATGAGCTTATTTCAGGTGTGGAGAATGTGGCAGACTTCTATGTCAATGAAATTCTTCCCCTTAAAATGAAAATTAACCTTGAGGATATAAAAAGCTTCAATCTCCTCGGAGATCTGAAAATAATTTTAATGACTGTGCTTGGTGTTCTGGGAAAAGATTATCCCATTCCCGAGGGAAATGTAATGGAGTCAAGAAAATGAAGGATAACAACAAAAAGCTTGTGGCTTTGTTCACAAATAATGATGATGATATATATTGCTTCCGTAAGGAGCTTATTGAGGCAATAATAGCTGAGGGCTATCAGGTGCTTATTTCCTGCCCGTACGGAGAGAAATTTGAGCTGATAACACATATTCCCTATATTTACGATAATCCCGATATTGACAGGCGCGGAACCAGCATAATAAATGACGGAAAGCTTTTCCTTCATTATTTTGGTGTGCTTCGCAAATACAAGCCATCGGTGGTACTTACATATACTGCAAAGCCCAATATTTACTGCGGTCTTGCGGCATATCTTCTGAGAATACCCGTTATCAGTAATGTTACGGGCTTTGGAAGTGTGTTGAGGAAAAGCGGCACTGTTCAAAAGCTTATAATGAAGCTCTTTCGGTTTTCCTTCAGAAAATCCCGTTGTGTTATGTTCCAGAACTCAACCAATATGGGACTTGCCCGTGAAATGGGTATGATTAAGGGAGAAAGTAAGCTTATTCCGGGCTCGGGTGTTAATACGCAAAGATACCCGCTTCTTCCCTATCCTCAGGGCGGAGACGGCAAAAGCGGTGAGGAAATAGTATTCAATTATATAGGCAGAATACTCAAGGATAAGGGTGTTGATGATTATATAGCCGCCGCAGAGCTTATAAGAAAAAAATATCCCAATACCCGCTTCAATATGCTGGGCTTTATTGAGCCCACAGAGGCACATTACGAAAATGAGCTTAAAATTCTGGGTGAAAAGGGTATTGTTCACTATATGGGAAGCCAGAAGGATATTAAGCCCTTTGTGGAAAAATCTCATGCTACCATACACCCCTCTACCTATGGTGAGGGTATGAGCAACGTGCTTCTTGAAAGCGCTTCCTCAGGAAGACCTATTATTTCAACGGATAATCCCGGATGCAAGGAAACCTTCATAGATGGTGAAACGGGCTTTATGTATCACGGCTCGGATGTTACGGAGCTTTGTGAGAAAATTGAAAAATTCCTTGCTCTTTCCAATGAACAAAGAAAAGAAATGGGCGAAAAGGGCAGAGAATATATAAAAAATAATTTCTCGAGAGATATAGTTATTAAGGCATATCTGGAACAAATAGAAAAAATAACAAAATAAAAATAAACGAAGGGAGGAAACGGTTTGAGTAAGGGTACATTACTTTATATGGGCGGCTTTGTTCTGCCCGACAAAAGTGCCTCTGCCAACAGAGTTGTCTCAAACGGAAAACTGTTTTCTCTTTCGGGATATAAAACTGTTTTTTCAGGTCGCCGAGAGGGTGCGGCTTTCCCCTTCGAAAGCCTTGAAGGGTATGACAATATGTTTTGTCAGCCTCAACCAAGGGGCACACGGGAATGGATAAGCTGTATGCTTGATTTGTCCGTGCAGGAAAGACTTGTAGAGGAAATCGGAGATGTAAAGGCAGTTATTCTTTACAATATGCCTTTTGTAACCCTGCTGAAAGCCAAAAGGCTTTTCGGTAAAAAGGGTATAAAGGTTGCTTATGACTGTACAGAGTGGACAAGGGATACAGACGGTTCATTACCCAAAAGACTTTTTAAGATAATTGATGAGTTTTTTGTAAGTCACTTTGCTCATAAGGTTGCCGATGGAATGATTGTTATCAGCGAAATGATGAAGAGGGCATACCGAAAATGCGATAAGCTTATTCTTCTGCCGCCCCTTGTGGATACAGATGAAGAAATATGGCATCAGGACAGAAAAAAAGGGGAGGTCTTTGAATTCTGCTTTGCGGGAATACCCGATGGCAACAAGGAACGGCTTGATATAGTCGTGCAAGGCTTTGAGGGATTGGAGAATGCAAGGCTTCGGCTTGTAGGGCTTACAGTTGAGGAATTTGAGAAGCTGTATCCGCATATTTCCTTGAAAAATAATGAAAGAATTGTTTTTGAGGGCAGAGTGAGTCACAAAGAGGCTATAGGCTACATACTGGGGTGCGATTGCTATATTTTCATAAGACAATCGGACAGAAGAAACAATGCGGGCTTTCCCACAAAGCTTTCAGAAAGCTTTACCTGCAACATTCCCATCATTACAACTGATGTGAGCGATGTGAAAAAATATATTATCGAAGAAGGTAAGGGAGAGGTACTGGCTTCCCTTTCCGTAGGTGATATACATTCTGCTATGAAGAGGCAGCTTGCTTTAGGCAGAACAAGTGAAAATCAGAGCCTTAATGAAGGCTTCTGCTACAAATCCTACGAAAAAGAATGTAGGTGCTGGTTAGAAAATCTGATGAAATAAAATTTACCTGTTAACGAGAAAGGAGGAGAAAAATGTCAAAAAAGCTTTTGTCTTATGACTTTATACAGACTATTGCCGTATTATACATAGTTGTCTGGTCAATTTCTCCCCCCTTGCAGCTTGATATGATTTACAGACTGATTGCCTTAGGCTGCGCAGGTATATGGATGTTTCTCTGGGTTTTCAGACAGAACCCCTTTGTGATAGAAAAAGACCAGCTTTACGCGGTGTATTTTCTGTTTTTTGTAGTGCTTGTTGCATACATTCAGGATGGCGATATAGACGGAATTATTCAGCAGATTGCCATTTACCTTATGGTTATATTCTACATTATGAATATTTCCTACCGAGGGAAGCTGCATTACCTTAATATTATTGTTCCTGTTGTATTGATTCTTCTTATTATCTGGAATTTCAAGACCTTTGAGGCACTTCTGGATGATCCCTCAATTGCCCGAAAGATTGTAAGAAACGATGAGGCTACGTATGAATTTCTGCGCAAGGGTATAGGCGGCTACAGTCTCGTGTATCCCCAGGTTATTATTTTCCCTGCTATTTTAGCGTGGCTGCTGACTGCCTTTAAGAATAACAAGGCTTATTTCCTTTTAGGTGCATTGTGGCTTGTATCCTATGTTCTTATGATTTTAAATGCAGGCTATTCAATTGCTATATTTACCACTCTTGTGGGTGCATTACTTTTGTTTTTCTACAATGGTGACAGCTCTGTAAAGGCTGTGATTGTGTCTATTGTTGTTTTTCTGGGAGCTATAACCTGCATTATATATGTTGATGGCTTCAGAAATTGGCTTCTTGAGGTTTTTGATGGTACGGCAGTTGCCAAAAAAATAAATGACCTTACGGCCTCCACCGATTCGGGAGAGGCGAGTGGTTCATGGTCCCTTCGTATATATGCGTATGGCTCAGCCATCAGTAAAATTATTAAGTACAATGTCTTTGGCGGCTTGTGGAGAATGGGTAATACGGGACATTCTGCAGTGCTTGATAATGTGGCAAAATATGGTCTTGTAGGCGGATATATGTTCCTGAAAATACTGTATTCCGTGCCCAATTACTATAAGAAGAAATATAGTGATTCCCGATTGAAGCGAATTGTTACCGCAACCTTTGTGACCGTGCTTCTTGTATCTATATTAGATTCATTTACCTATAGCTTTATGGCGATGCTCTTTATTGTGTTGCCTTTGCTTCTTGAAAATATAATTGAATGGAAAGAGGTGGAAGAATGAGAGTTTTATGGACAGTAAACCTTGTACCTGCAAATGTCACCGCAAAAAAGAATATGAATTCCGAGGTTCTGGGCGGTTGGGTAGAGTCAATGGCGAAGCAGCTGAGCGGATATGAAGATATACAGCTTTTTGTTGCCTGCAGAAGTGAAAACGGCTTGGAATTTTGTGAGGAAATTGATGGAGTAACATACTATAGTCTTGTTTATTCGGGCTCATCCCAAGTCGATATTGAGGGTAAATGTGCCGATATAATCAAAAAGGTGAAGCCTGATTTGATTCATATTGAGGGTACAGAGTTTCCCCACTCGGGAGCTATGCTCAGAAAAAGCAAGGAGATGGGTATTCCCGCAGTAGTATCACTTCAAGGTATTTTAAACGGGTACTATGATTATCAGTACGGTATGCTCCAGCTTGATGATATGATTTTCTCCACATCTTTAACAAATATCTTTTCGGGGCTTATGATGTTCCTGAGAAGAAGGCTTTGGTTCAGTAAAAGACTTGCAGGAGAAAGAGAGGTTATCGGAAACGCCGACTACCTTCTCGGAAGAACAATCTGGGACAGGGCACACTCCTACGCTCTCAATAACCACGCCAGGTATTATACCTGCAACAGAATTCTCCGCAGTGCTTTTTATAGTGAGAATTGGTCAATAAAAAATTGCGAAAAACACAGTATTTACGTAGGAAACGGCTACAATGCCCTGAAGGGATTGCATTTTGTTGTAAAGGCTCTCCCTCTTCTTGTGAAGGAATATCCCGATATAAAGGTCTATGTGGCAGGATATAAGCCCTACCAGGAAAATGATAAGCGATCCTTTATAAAGAAGGGCTATGCCTCATATCTTAAAAAGCTTATAAAGGATCTGGATGTAGAAAAATATATAGAATTTACAGGTCCTCTCGGTGCTCCTCAGGTTGCAAAAAAGCTTTCTGAAGTCAATGTCTATGTTTTGTGTTCTACTATTGAAAACAGTCCCAATACCTTAGGTGAGGCTATGATGGTAGGAACACCCTGCGTGTCTGCCTATGTGGGTGGCGTTCAGGATATGGTAACAGATGGGGAGGAAGCGCTTCTTTACCGTGCGGATGATCACAAATTCCTTGCCTGGCAGATAAAGAGAATTTTTGATAACGAGGAATTGGCGCTCAGCCTTTCGGAAAAGGGAAAGAAAAGGGCACAGATTACCCATAATCCCCAGATAAATGCCGAAAAGCTAAGGGAAGCCTACAAGGATATTGTATCGGATGCAGTAAAGTCCTGAAATTTCTATTAAAATGAGGGTTGAGAATATGAGTAATGCCCCTATTGTATTATTTGTGTATAACAGAGCTGACCATCTGGCGGCTACATACTCGGCGCTTTCAAAATGTGGTGAGGCTTCGGAAAGTGACTTGTACATCTTTTCGGACAGCTTTAAGAATGAATCTGCAAAGGAAGGTGTTCTTAAGGTAAGAGAAATGCTGAAGGATATAAAAGCAGAAAATACATTTCGTTCCGTTACGGTTACGGAAAGCCCGGTAAACAAAGGACTTGCAGCCTCTATTATCGGCGGAGTAACCAGCGTTCTGGAAAAGCACGGTAAGGTCATTGTTCTTGAGGATGATTGTGTGGTTTCTCCCTATTTTCTTCATTATATGAATAATGCCCTGGATTTCTACAAGGACAGAAAAAATGTAGGCTCTGTAACAGGCTATGTGCCTGAGCTTAATTATCCCGAGGATTATAAAGCAGATGTGTTCTTTGCTCATCGTTCCTGCAGCTGGAGCTGGGGGACCTGGGCAGACAGATGGGAAAATGTGGATTGGGAGTTAAAGGATATGGGGGATTTTTACAATTCGCCCCGACTTATACGGCTTCTCAATTCAAATGGTGATGACCGCTTTATCCGTTTGTACAGACAGACAAAGGGAAACGGAAGCTCCTGGTCGGTGCGCTTCGGAGCGCACCTTGTAAAGAACGGGTGGCTTACTGTTTATCCGAGAAGCTCCTATGTGAGCAACATCGGTTGTGATGAAAGCGGTGTTCACAGTACAAGTGAGGATGCGGAAAATGTAAGGGTGGATATTACAAAAGCTTTGAAGGATCCCACTTTCGAGGAGCCCTTTATTGATAACAGAATACAGCGCCTTATGAAGAAGAAATACTCTTCAGGCACTGTTTCAAGCCTTAAACGGCTTGTAGCAACCTGCCTTATTGTTCTTAAGAACAGAAAATGATTTTGAAGGAGGTCTTACCTATGGCGAAGCCTGCAGTCAGTGTGGTTATACCTGTATACAATGTGGAGAAGTATCTTCGCCAATGTGTAGACAGTGTGCTTTCACAGACCTATGAAAATATTGAAATCATTCTCGTTGATGATGGCTCTACTGATTCATCGGGTGAAATCTGCGACAGCTACCAAAGAGAAAACCACAATGTAAAGGTGATTCACAGAGCCAACAGTGGACTTTCCGTGTCGCGAAACAGGGGATTGGAGAATTCCTCAGGAAAATACGTGTATTTTCTTGACAGCGATGATTTTATTACCGAAAACGCAATAAAAAGCCTTGTTGATATTGCAGAGAGAGAAAATTCCGATATTGTATTTTTTGACGGTCATTCCTTTGCCGATCCTGAGGGTAGCTTTGAAGTAAAGCAGACATATATCCGTAGAAATGTGTACAAAACAACAGATGGTTACAATATGTTTTGTCAGTTGACTAAAAACAAGGAGTTCAGAACAGGTGTTCCCCTTTTGTTTTTCAAAAGGTCTTTCCTTATTGAAAACGAATTGGAATTTGAGGAAGGAATTCTTTATGAGGATGTGCTTTTTTCCTTTGTTGCTTTTTACGAAGCGGGGATAGTGTCTCAATGTAAGGAGGTACTGTATCAGCGCAGGTACAGAGAAGATTCTATAATGACAAAAACGAAAAAAGAAAAGAATTTCACAAGCGCCTTTTGTGTTTATAGGTTAGTTTCATCATATGTAGATATACAGCAAAGAGAAAACTCAGGATACATAATAGACTATGTTGTTCGGTGTGCATTTAATGTTTTCAATATTTACGAAGAGCTTGAGACTACCGAAAAGAGTAAATGTGCCAAAGAGCTTGAGGAATTTATAAAAAATCTTCGTATGAATGAATTTCACAATAATAAATCACTTCAATACAGAAGCAAAAGTAAGCTTTGCTGGGTGATATATAAAGTGTGGGAAAAAACATTAGGTCGGGTGTTCAATGGAAAATAAAAAGGTTTTGATGGTTATGCCCGCAATGTTAGGCGGAGGAGCAGAAAGGGTTGCTTCCCTTCTGTTAAATCAATTTAATAAAAACGGAATTGAATGCAGGTTTGTGCTGACCTCATCAAGCAGGGAAGAGGTAGTGAACACGGATCTGGATAGTGAAATCCCAATTGTTCTCTTGAAAGAAAGGGAGAATAAGGAGAATATAGCAGAAAAGTTTTTTTACAGACTTCTTGAGATTTTTTCTTCCCTTCTTTGTAAGCCCTTTGAAATGGTGAAAAGGCGAGTGCCTGCTGCCTTTGCTTACATATCCTTTTATGCACAGTACAGACGCGAGATTAAAGCCCTGCATCAGCTTCTGGCAGAGCACAAGGATTATACGGTTATAACCTTTCTTCTGCCTGCAATTCAGATGGTGCTTCTTGCCGCAAGAGGACTTCCTAACAGAGTAATTGTGTCCGAAAGAGCAGATCCCGTAAGAATGCTCAAAAAAAGATACGGCTATAATTTTGTCCGTAAATATTATAAAAGAGCAGATGCCCTGGTTTTTCAGACTGATATGGCAAAGAGTGCTTATCCTGAGGAAATCGGAGGCAAGGGAGTGGTAATTCCCAACCCCGCAAAGAGAGATTTGCCCGAGGCTTATAATGGGGAAAGAGAAAAATATATTACAACATTTTGCAGGATTTCCGCACAGAAAAATCTGCCTCTGCTTATAGAAGCCTTTGCAGAGCTTCACAAAAAGCATCCCCAATACAAGCTGAAAATTATTGGCTCAACACAGAATAAGCACGATGAAGAAACAGAAAAACAGATTGTGGCACTTATTGAAGGGCTGGGCTTGAAGGAGTCGATTATCAGACAAGGCTTCTGTAAGGATGTACACCGGCTTGTAATCAAGGATAGTGTGTATGTAAATTCCTCTGATTATGAAGGAATGTCAAATGCTATGCTTGAGGCTATGGCAATAGGAATGCCTGTTGTGTGTACAGATTGTCCCATCGGCGGTGCGAGTGCCGTTATAACGGATAATGAAAACGGCTTGCTTGTTGGTGTGGGCGATAAGAAAGCCTTAAGCGAGGCAATCGAAAGAATTATTACCGATAAAGAGCTTTCTCAAAGGCTTTCCCGTAATGCCGCAAAGCTTAGAGTTGATTTGTCTCTTGAAAACATAGGGAAAAAATGGATGGAGTTGTTATGAAAAAGAGAAAGCTTCTTATAGTAGCACATCACTTGACAATAGGAGGGGCACAGAAATCTCTTATTGCTGCATTGAAGGTTCTTGATTACGAAAAATTTGATGTAACACTATATCTTCGTAAAGACAGAAGGGATCTGCTTTCGCTTGTGGATGATAGGGTTAATGTAATAATCAACGATGACAGACATCATTATTACAGAAAACCGTATGCAATTGTTTTGCAGCTTTTAAGTAAAATGTTTGCTTTAATCGGAAAAAAAGAAATGTCAGAAAAATGCCGACAAAGGCTTTCGGAAGTCATTGTGAATTATGGTATGAATTATGAAAAAAAACGGTTTTTCAGCGGACAGGACTATGATATCGCTATTGCCTATGTGCAGGGATATACGGCACTTTTTGTGGCAGAATGCGTAAAAGCGCAAAAAAAATTTTTGTTTTACCACACAAGTGTAGATGAACTCCATAATGTACACAAAAAGATTATCGGACAATTCCAAAAGATTGTCGCTATACACAATGAGCAAAAAAAACTTATAAAATGCTGGTATCCTGAAATTGCGGACAGAATTTCTGTTGTCGAAAATTATTGCGATAAGGATTTAATCGGGAAACAAAGCAAGGCGTATACAGTCTCTTACCCGCAGGATAAAACAATTTTATGTTCCTGTGGCAGATTTTCAGCGGTGAAGGGTTTTGATCTGGCAGTTGAGGCAGCAAAGGAGCTTAAGGAAAAAAATTTGTCCTTTTTTTGGTTTTTTGTGGGCGATGGACCTGAGAGAGAAAAACTTGAAAAGCTTATAAAAGAATATAATCTTGAGGAGAATATTCAAATAACAGGTATGCAAAAAAATCCGTATCCGTATATAAATGCTTGTGATATATATGTTCAGCCATCCTATGAGGAGGCTATGCCGTTGACACTTATTGAAGCAAAAAGGCTGAACAAACCAATGGTTACAACTGCTACGGTTGGCGGAATGAAATTGGTTCAGGATAATATTGATGGTATTGTTTGCGAGATAAATTCACGGGGGATTTCTCAGGCGATTGAAAAAATGATGGGCGATAAAGATTTTTACGAGAAAATCAAGGATTACTTGAAAACTGTTGATTATTCCGAGGAATCAAATAAATATAAAACTCAATGGCAAAATCTTTTGGAGGAGTGACACAAATGAAATTCAGCGTTATTGTCCCTGTTTATAATGCAGAAAAGTATATTATAGAATGTGTGTCCTCTGTTCTTAACCAGACCGTCAAAAACTTTGAAATTGTTCTTGTAGATGATGGTTCAACGGATAGTAGCGGAAGAATATGCGATTCCTTAAAGGCTCAATATGGACAAATTATAAAGGTTATTCATCAGGAAAACCGTGGTCAGCTTCTCACTCGATGTGTAGGAGCAGAGGTTTCAGAAGGCGATTATTGCGTTTACCTTGATGCAGATGACCTTGTTTATAAGAATTGCCTTGAAATACTTTCGCAGAAACTTCAGGATTTTTCGTATCCTGATATGATAATTTTTAACTATGACCGACTTAGTGCAAGCGGAGACAGAACAAAGCAAACTATCCCTTTGAAGCCTGACACGGTTTTTCAGGAAGAATCAAAGAAGGCTGTGTATGAAGCATTAACGGAAACAACGATGCTGAATACAATGTGGAATAAGTGTATAAAAAGGGAGTGTCTTATCGGTTGTGAGGAAATGTTTATTCCGTATTCCTCGCTAAGATGCGGAGAGGACAGATTGCAGGTAATGGAATGTGTTACAAGAGTCCGTACAATCCTCTGTATTGAAGATGCTCTCTATTGCTATCGGCTTTTTGATGGCAGTGTTACCCGAAGCTTTCACGTTTCTCAGGTGGACAAATTCAATATGAGAGGGTTGTGCGAAGCAGAGGAGAAATACCTTCAGAAATGGGGTATGGATACTGAGGAGAATTATGAAAAGCTCCGTGCCGTCTTCCTTAACAATGCAACCTACACCTTCTTTAGCTTCTACGAAAAAATAAAGGACAACAAGCAAAGAAAAGAGCTTGTAGAATATAACTGGCAGGATTTTGTGCCGCAAAGCTATATAGAGGGTGTGGAAAGCAATCCGTATGTTTCCTCGTTTAACAAAAAGCTTTGGAAATACATAACAGATAAAAATTATCTGAAAATAAGACTTCTTTTTTCGCGAAGGATTTCTTATAAAAAGCTTCGTGACATAAAAAGAAAATACTTAAAATAAACCCGAGGAGGCTCTTATGAAAAAAGAAAAACCATTGATTTCGGTTATTATGAGTAACTACAATACCTCTGAAGAATATCTGAGAGCCTCTGTCGAAAGTGTATTGAGTCAGAACTATGAAAATTTTGAATTTATAATAGTTGATGATTGCTCAACAGATAATTCTCTGGAAATTATAAAGTCATATACGGACAAAAGAATCACAATACTTGTAAATGAGCAAAATCTCGGTATCACAAAATCCCTGAATAGGGGGTTGAGTGCGGCAAAGGGAGAATACATAGCAAGAATGGATGCAGATGATATCTGCTTACCCGAAAGATTTGAGAAGCAGGTTGAATTTCTCAGGAAAAACCCACAAGTGATAGCTTGTGGTACCGGTGTAGAGCTTATAGGTGATTGGCAGGAACGACACTCGAAGCAATATCTTTGCCGAGAAATACCTGAGAGAGAGCTTTTCGGGATATATCTTTTATTCGGGAATTATCCTAATATTGTACATCCTACGGCTATGTTCAACAAAGCTCTTCTTGATAAAAATAATGTTCGGTATAACGAGAAATATCCCGTTGCCCAGGATTATAAAATGTGGGTGGATTGCTGTAAATTCGGTGAATGTGTAAATCTTAAGGAAACCTTACTGTTTTACCGCGTACACAAGGGTGCAGTATCAAGCGGAAAGGCAGACAGGCAGAGAGAAAGTGCTCTTATGAATATGGCTGAGCAGTTAAAGGAGCTTCATATTGAGCTGACACCCGAAAAAGAAGATATACACTATAATTTTCTTATTAAAAGACACCCCTACGATTTACAGTACAGAGAGTGGATTTTGTATATAATTGAGAAAAACAAAACCCACAAAAAATATAATCAGCAAAAGCTGGAGAAGGTTTTGTGGGATAAATGGGCTGAAACCACATACTTTGCCCTGACAAAGGCGAAAAATCCCATTAATGCTTTGAAAATATTGAGAAATCTTCCTCTTCCCTATTGGAAAGAGCTTTTAAACATAAGAAAAAGAAGAAAGAAAAAGGATTGATTACTATGGTGAATGAGAATATTGCCGTAAGCATAATAGTGCCTGTATACAATGCGGAGCAGTATCTTACAAAATGTCTTGATTCTGTTATTAATCAGACCTTGAAAAGAATTGAAATAATTCTTATTGATGATGGCTCTCAGGATAGCTCTTCTGAGATTTGCAAGGAATATGCTCAGAAGGACGGGAGAATAACATACTATCGAAAAGAAAATGAAGGTCTTGCCGCCGCACGGCAGGATGGTATGGAAAGGGCAAATGGTGAGTATATAGGCTTCGTTGATTCCGATGACTGGCTTGAGGCGGATATGTATGAGAAAATGTACAATGCCGCTTCGAAGGAAAATGCAGACATAGTTTTCTGTAACGCATACCTTAATGAGTCGGAAAGGGATAAGCTACATCTTGAGCCGGGCATATATGACAGAAAGGGGATAGAGGAGAAAATTCTTCCTCGTTCACTTTCAGGTATAAGCGAAAAGGGCACAAACTCCGTTATCCGTTGGTCAAACTGTCTTCGTATATACAAAAGGGAGCTTATAGAGAAGAACAACATAGCCTTTAACAGAGCCTTCAGGAGAAGTCAGGATTTGCAGCTCACATTTGAGACAACACTTTGTGCAAATAAATATGTCTCGCTTAACAATGAGTATCTGTATCACAACAGAACAGAAAATAATGCTTCCTCACTTTCCAGAGGCTATACAAAGAATTATTGGAAGCTCATAAGACCGCTCATTGATGTGCTTTACAGTGATGTGGAAGGCTACAAAAATCAGGATTTGTCCGACAATATGCATTTGTGTACATTCTTTTTTGCCGCCTCAGGCTGTAAAAATGAGTTTGAAACAAGTGTATTTCCCCGAAAGGATAAAATCCGTTTGCTTGATGAGATTGCAAGGGATGAGGCGGTGCAAGGGGCTTTACCTCATATAGATGAAAGCAGACTGAGTGACTATTACAAGACTATCTTCAGAGGCTTAAAGTCGGGGAACGGCAAGGGTGTTTATAAAGAATATGCCCGCTATTCCTTTTACACGACTAAATATAAGCCTCTTGCAAGAAAACTAATGGAAAATAAAGCGGTTGAAAAGCTGCATAGTTTTATAAAACAGTAGGATGGATTAATAATGAAAGAAAACTTAAACGGAAAAAGCAATTACAAGCCATATATTTCAGGGTTGAAAGGGTTTGCCTGTTTAATGGTTATGCTCGGACATTACATAGGCTTGTATAGGTTTGCCGATGTTTTTCCTGCAGACTCAACACTTCTGGATTATTTCGGGAAATTTATTGATTCCAAAATAGGCTTTATCTCAGATGAATCCTATTGGGTGCTTTTGTTTTTTGTGGTAAGCGGATATCTTGCAGCAAACAGTAAAATTCCTACCTTAAAAGCATTTTTACATAAAAGTTTTATGCGGTTTCTTCGGTTGGGAGTTCCGATGTTCTTTGCGATGGCAATTATTTTTGTTATATATAAAGCAATAGGCTTTCACACCGCAGAAACATCTGTAATATTCGAAAATTCGCTTATTCAGGAATCTTTACTCGGGGAGTATTCTTTTACTTCTGTTATATTTTCTCCTATAAAGGTTTTGTTAATGGGACAATATCTGATGAATGATCCCTATTGGTGTCTGAGTCAGATGTTCTATACCTCCATAATAATTTATTTCTTGTTGTGGTTGAAGGAGAAGGCTAAGAGTGATAATATCTTTTTGCTTGTTTTTTTCTCAGCATTGATAATCGGTCTGGTTGAATTTTATGTTGTATATGCAGGATTAGTAGGAATGATGGTTGCATTGTTGGGCAAGGAGGAGAACAAGACTTTTCTTAAGAACAAGTTTTTTGCGCTTTTTACACTTGCTATTTGTGCGTTTATGTATTCTATGCCTCGCAGACAGCTTTCCTGCATATTCTTTGGTGCTTTGATTATGTTGCTTCCCGAAATACCGTTATTTAATAAGATTTTCTCTTCAAAATGTGCAGCATTTATCAATAAAATCAGTTTTGGTATATATTCATTTCATTGGCCTGTTTTTTGCTCGGTGGGTATGCTGGTGCTCCTGAGCTTGTACGAGTCTGTCGGTTTATTGAAGGCGTCTGCAGTTGTAATACTTCTATGTGTTGCGATAACTTTTTTAATTTCAATAATCTACTATTATGGTATAGAAAAACATTGTTATAGATTTTTAAAAAAAATAGATAAATGGATGACGAAATGAGTAATAATGTAGCGATACTTGTAAATTCCTGCGATAAGTACGAGGATGCATGGGAGCCCTTTTTCAGACTTCTGAAAATCCAGTGGCCCCGGTGTGAGAATTATAAAATATTTCTTGGTACAGAGGAAAAAAGTTATAACTGTGATTTTCTTCAGGTTGAAACCATCAACATAAGGGGAAAAGTTTCCTGGTCAGAAAGACTGAGGAAAACACTCGAGAAAATTGATACCGAGTATGTACTGTTCTTTCTTGAGGATTTCTTTCTTCTGGAAAAGGTGAGGAATGACATTTTTCTGAAATCATTGGAATTAATGGAAAACGATGAGAAAATAGGTCTTATAACCTTCAATAAAAGGCGATACGGGGCAGAGTTTCCCGAAACAACCGATTACGAGAAATGCTTTCGTCCTCTTGGGGCAAGGGTTAAAAACAGGACTAATGTGTTGGTGGGACTCTGGCGAAGGGAATATTTCCTCTCGTTGATTTATGGTGATGAAAGTCCTTGGGAATATGAGAAAAACTCAAATATCCGTTCTCGATTTGCGGGATATAAGATATATACCCAGGATTATGATTTCTCTCCCGCGGCATTCAGGTATTGTATGAATCCTGAGGATGGTTACGGTATTACTCAGGGAAAATGGCTTCCCGAGAACAAAAAGCTCTTTGAGGATTATGGAATTTTCAATGTAAATTATGATAATCTCGGCTTTTTTGAAAAGGTAATTACCTACGAGGAAATTCAAATGGAAAGCAGAGAATACCGCGAAAAACTAAAAGCTCAACAAAAACTGCTCCTTAAAAATGAAAGGGCGACAGTCAGATTCAAGGAATATTTATATAATATCTGCAAGTCCTTGCGGAAATCAGCACCATTTCAAAGACTTGAGTATTTAAGGGCTTGTGTGAAATATTTTATTTACTATAAACTGTGATTAAAAATGTCCGGAAAGAGGTGGTAAGCATTAAACACATAGTTTTTGTTATAGGTAACTATAAAAATGGCGGAGTTGCTATGAGAGCTACAAATCTTGCCAATGCCTTCGGAGAAAAAGGGTACAAAGCAACAATTCTCGTAACAGGTGAAATATCCGATAATGTGTTTTTTGAACACCATAAGAATGTTCAGGTGGTTTCTCTTTCGGATTATTATTCTGCACACAGAAACGATGCAGATGTGATAAAATACCAAAGAAAGCAACAAAAAAAGCTTCGTTTATTAAAAAGGGTAAGATATATAACGGGATTGCTTCCCTCCCTCGATTTCAAAATTGATACAGAAATCAGAGGCATAAGAAGAGGCGAGGCTTTAAGTGTATATGCTTTAAAAAATCCCGAGAGCATATATATTGCTTTTGGAATTGCTTATTATGAGTCGGCATTTTTTGCTCTCAGGAGCCTGGGCTGCAAGCTGTTTTACGGAGAACGAACAATGCCCGAAAAGGATTATCCTTCGGATGAAGGGTACAGAGCATATCTGCTCGGACTTGTTTCAAAGGCAGATGGCGTAATACTGCAGACAGAGTGGCAGTCAGAGTTTTATAAAGGGCTTGTACATAACTATACGGTTATAAATAACCCTGTTAAAGCCGATTTGCCCCAAAGCTTTTCGGGAGAGAGAAGAAAGGCTATAATTAATTTCTGCCGTGTTTCACGGGAGAAAAATCTTCCTCTTTTGTTTGAGGCTATGGTAAAGCTTCACAGGGATTACCCTCAATATATTCTTGAAATTTATGGTAATACAGTAGAAAAGCATGAAGAAGAGCTTTTAGAGGAATATAAAAGCCTTATAAAGAAGCTTTCAGCAGAGGATTATATAAAAATGCTGCCACCCTCAAGGGATATCCACAGTATAGCAAGAGATTGCACTATGTTTGTGTCTTCCTCTGATTTTGAAGGGCTTTCCAATTCAATGATAGAGGCTATGGCAATAGGTCTTCCGTGTGTGTGTACGGACTGCCTGGGAGGTGGCGCAAGGGAAATGATAGTCAGCGGAGAAAACGGACTTTTGGTACCCGTTAAGGATTCAGAGGCTCTTTATCTTTCTATGAAAAGGCTTATAGAAGAGCCGTGGTTATCAGAAAAATGTTCCCTGAATGCTCAAAAGAAAAAAGAAGAGCTTTCATTATCTGTAATTGCGGATAAGTGGATTAAGTATATAGAAAACAGAATTTAGAGAGGTTTTATGAGAGGCGAATACACAAAACGAAAACTGAAAAAGCTGAAGAAGCGTCTTGTTGATAAAAGAAATCTTTTTTGTCGGAATGTAAAGAGAAGCATTGTACGAACCGCCATAAAAAACAAGAATTTTACGGTAATTTCCAATAATTGCTGGGCAGGCAGGGTTTATCAGTACCTTGATATGCCGTATCTTTCTCCCACAGTAGGCTTGTATTTCTTTTCACCTGATTACATTAAATTCGTTTCGGATCTGAGACACTATCTTGAGCTGCCTTTGGTGTTTATAGATGCAGAGGAGTCCAGGTATTTCAGCGAACTCAAAAGAAAAAATCAGACAGATAAGCCTATCGGGCTTCTGGGTGATGTGGAAATTGTGTTTCTTCATTATAAATCCCGTGAGGAAGCATTGGAGAAGTGGAACAGAAGAAAAGCCCGTGTGAATTTCGACAATATAATCCTTAAATTTTCCTGGTCGAATTTATGCGGAGATGAGCAGCTTGAGGCTTTTGACAAGCTGCCTTTTGAAAATAAGCTTATGCTTGTGGATAAGTCCAGAAGGGATAAATATAATTGCGGAATTTATTGGCACGGAGAAGCGGATGAAAACGGGATAATTATTGATACCACTCCATTCCCGGGCAATCTGAGTTTACGCAGGATATTAAATAAATCTGCCAAGGAATACCCTGAAAAGGGTTTGAAATAATCGGAGGAGCTTATGACAGAACAAAAATGGACAACCGTTGTTAAATCGGAAAATAAACTACTGGATATGGACATAAAGGGCCTGAAGAATTGTAAGGATCTTATTTTCCTTTTTGTGCGCCGTACCTTTGTGGCAAAATATAAGCAGACAGTTCTCGGACCTGCCTGGGCAGTTATACAACCGTTTTTCACAACCGTAGTATACTCGGTATTCTTCGGTAATGTGGCAGGACTTGGTGCTGCAGGAGTGCCCAACTTCATTTTCTATTTGTCGGGTACTATTGTGTGGACTCTTTTTGCCAATTGTCTGAGTGAAACATCCCATACCTTTACAAGCAATTCGGGTATTATGGGAAAGGTGTATTTCCCAAGATTGGTAATGCCAATTTCTACTGCAATATCACAGTTTATAGGCTTTTTTATTCAATTTGCCTTTATGCTTTGCTTCCTTGTGTATTACTGCATAACGGATGCAGGTGTTCATGCTAATATGTACATAGCCCTGACACCTCTTTTGCTTATTCAGTTGGCTACTCTGGGTATGGGCTTTGGTATGATTATTTCTGCTCTTACTACAAAGTACAGGGATCTTGTAATGGTTGTAGGCTTTGGCGTAACTCTTTGGAGCTATTGCTCTCCGGTAGCTTACGATATGTTCAGCAGAAGTCAGTTTGTTCCGGGCAGTATTATTTATAATATTTATATGCTAAACCCTGTAACTCCCGCTATAAATATATTCCGTTACGCTTTTTTGGGTACGGGCGGAATTGATTGGTTGTTCTACGGAATAAGCTGGATAACAACTATTGTTGTGGCAGTTATCGGTGCTTTGATGTTCAGTAAATCCGAAAAAACCTTTATGGATACAGTGTGAGGTGGAATATGTCAGAATTAGCTATAAAAGTTGAAAATGTATATAAGGAATACCGCCTCGGAGCTATCGGTGGAGCAACCCTTAAGGGAGAAATACAGTCAAAGCTTGCAAGGCTTCGCCACAAGGAGGATCCCAATCTTAAAATAGGTGAAAAGGCTCACGGAAAAAATGAGCGTTTTATGGCAATTAACGGTATGTCCTTTGATGTGAAAAAGGGTGAGGCTATTGGCATAATCGGTCATAACGGCGCAGGTAAATCCACTATTCTCAAGCTTATTTGCAGGGTAACTACACCCACAAAGGGCAATATATACCTGAACGGCAGAATTACCTCTATGCTTGAGGTTGGCACAGGCTTCCATCCCGAGCTTACAGGCAGAGAGAATGTGTATCTTAACGGCGCAATTCTCGGTATGTCAAAGAAGGAAATTGATGCGAAATTTGATGAAATAGTTGAATTTTCTGAGGTGGGACAATTTATTGATACACCCATCAAAAGATATTCAAGCGGTATGAAGGTTAAGCTTGCTTTTGCGGTTGCATCCCATCTTGATAGCGAGATACTCATTATGGATGAGGTTCTTGCAGTAGGCGATGTGAATTTCCAGAATAAATGTATCGAGCGAATGAAAAAGGTTGCTACTGAGGAGGGCAGAACTATTTTATATGTAAGTCATAATATGGCTACTGTAAAAAGTCTTTGTAATCGTTGTATTGTGCTTTCAAAGGGACAGGTGATTTTTGAAGGTGATACAGATGAGGCGATTGCGGTTTATATGAAGAATGAAGCTCTTGATGACACAATCCTCTTTGATACCTCGGGAGTAAAGAGACATCATAAATGTAATTGCAGACATCTTTTGCAGAATCTTCAGATACTTGACAGCGAAAGACCTGTGTTCAGCTATGGTGAAAAATTCAGCTTCCGAACAAAATGGATAAGTGAAAATGATGATGAGAAGCTCAGAATGAAGCTTGTTGTCAATACTATAGATGCATCTCCCGTTGGTGTGGTTTTCTGCGGTGAATTAGAACACACCAAAGGCGAGAATCAGGCAAGCTTTACGCTGGATACATCGTATCTTGTGCCGGGTAAATATACAGTTGATGTGATTTTATATGACAATGATGATGCGGGTAATGTAATGTTTTATGACCGTGTACCTGCATTGCGCTTTACGGTTGAACACTCCGAGGAGTCCGTACATATTAAGCATTGGTTTAAAAACTGGGGTAACGCAGTGTTGCCTTGTGTAGAAAAGAAGTAAAAAATGACAGAAAAAGCGAATTTATCTCAAACTAAACAGACACTTTCAGACTTGCTCGCAAACAGTATGTTTGGGGCAGGTCGTGTTGTGGTTGAGGAAAACGTGGATTGGCGCACTCTTTGGCTTGAAGCTTATATGCAGGGGGTTTCTGCAGTGGCTTTTTCGGGAATTAATATAAGTAACTGTCCCGAGGCTTCGAGGATAGCTATAAAAAATAAGCTGAAGGAAGTAGTTACCGCTAATGCTACCGTAAACAGAGAGCATGCAAGGCTTCACGGGATTTTAAAAAATGCGGGAATTCCCTATGTTTTTCTGAAGGGCTCTGCTTCCGCCTTTTATTATAATCAGCCTCTTTTAAGAACAATGGGTGATGTAGATTTCCTTGTACGGGAAGAGGATGTTTTCCGTACAGAGGCGGCGCTTATTGAAAACGGCTATGTGCCTACGGAAAAAACTCACGGACACCATAAGGTTTATGAGGGTAAATGCCGACTTGAGCTTCACACTGCTCCTGCAGGTGTGCCCGAGGGCGAGAGAGGCGAGGAGATAAGAAGGCTCCTTTCGGATATTATTGATAAGTCTGTTTGTGAAAATACAATATTCGGAGAAATGTGCTTCCCTTCGACCTTCCACCACGGCCTTGTGCTGCTTCTTCATACGGCACATCACCTTACCAATGATGGTATAGGTCTTCGACAGTTGAGCGACTGGGCGGCATTTTTATCCGCTATGAATGGTGAAGAATTTAATATTTTATTCGGACAGTCACTCAAGTCTACAGGGCTTTTAAGATTTGCAAAAATTCTCAATAATGCTTCAATAAGGTATCTGGGATGTCCCGATAACGACAATTACTGTGCAGAGTTAACCGACCTTACCGATGAGCTGATGCTTGATATTTTTGAAGGGGGAAATCTGGGACAGAAAATCGGCGACAGAAGTCACGAGGCTCTGCTGGTATCTCCTGATGGTGAAGGTAAGGGAATTGGCTATATCTTCAATTATTTCAATAATATTGTGTATAACAACTGGAATTTTTCCAGAAAATTCAAATTTATTCTTCCTGTGGGCTGGGTGTACTTCTCTGCAAGGTATGTTTTTCGCTCATTGAAGGGTGACAGACCTGAAATAAGACCGAAGAAAATCCTCGGGGAAGCCAGAGACAGAAATGATTTGTATAAAAAAATCCGACTTTTTAAGTCGGAGTAAAAAGAGAAACAGTCGGATCAGGCTTAATGTCCTGTCCGACTGTTTTTTTTGGTTTTGCTTTTAAAAATTAAAGGTCAAGAAATTCCTTCTTGCACTGGTCCTCTAACTGGAATCTCTCTACAACCTTCCAGAGGTTTTCATCACTTATAGTGTTGATTCTCTTTCCGCTTGCAGTAGCCAGCATATAAAGGATAGCTGCCTTCTCAACAGTTTCAATAAGACCGAAGGCTTCATCGATGGTAGTACCTGCACCGTAGATGCCGTGAAGTCCCCATACAACAAGTCTGTATTCTTCCATTTTCTTTGCGGTAGCAATACCGATTTCGTTGTTTCCGCAAACCATCCAGGGAAGAACACCGATACCATCAGGGAAAACTACGATACACTCAGTGCACATTTCCCAGAGAGTGTGTGTAAGCTTCTTTTCATCAAGCTCGTGAATGTGATTCATAGCAAGAGTGTATGTGGGGTGTGAGTGCATAATAACACGGTTGTCGGGGTTTACCTTGAGTCTTGAAATGTGGCTCATAAGGTGAGCAGGAAGCTCGGATGTGAACTTGCCGCCATCCTTGTAGCCCCAGAGAAGCTCTGCAGTAGTGCCATCCTTACCGATACGGATAATGCCGAGATTTGTTTCGGGATCAACCTCAACATTCTTGAAGTACTTACCTGTACCTGTAACGATGAAAATCTTACCGATAAGGTCTGTAGCATCGAAACCTGTGGGGATCTCACGGATAACATTGTTAAGATCGAGGTATTCTGCTACCTGCTCCTCTTCAAGCATAAAG
>JAZSCI010000077.1:0-7058 GCA_045602865.1 Acutalibacteraceae bacterium | reverse complement strand
TTGGCTCACAGAACGACATGGCTACGATCCGACTTGGTCTGTACCGGGCTTACAGAAGAACTCAAGCTCCATCTGCTCGAACTCGCGTACACGGAAAATGAAGTTACCGGGAGTGATCTCGTTACGGAAGGATTTACCGATCTGTGCTACACCGAAGGGAACCTTCTTTCTTGTGGTTCTCTGGATATTAGCAAAGTTTACGAAAATACCCTGTGCAGTTTCGGGGCGAAGATAAAGCTCATTCTTGCTGTCCTCTGTAACGCCCTGGAAGGTTTTAAACATAAGGTTGAACTGTCTGATGTCTGTGAAATTGTGCTTTCCGCAAGAGGGGCAGGCAATTTCCTTTTCCTTGATGTATTCCATCATCTGCTCATTTGTCCAGCCTGCAACATTAGTGCCGTCAAAGTCTTCAATAAGGTTGTCGGCTCTGTGTCTTGTCTTACACTCACGGCAATCCATAAGAGGATCGGAGAAGCCGCCAAGGTGACCTGATGCAACCCAGGTCTGGGGATTCATAAGAATAGCACTGTCAAGACCTACATTGTAGGGGTTTTCCTGAATGAATTTCTTTCTCCAGGCATTCTTGATATTAGTCTTGAGCTCCACACCGAGGGGGCCGTAGTCCCAAGTGTTTGCAAGACCGCCGTAGATTTCACTACCTGCATAAACGAAGCCTCTGCCCTTGCAGAGAGCAACGAGCTTTTCCATAGATTTCTCTGTGTTTTTCATATTAACTTTCCTTTCAGAATTATTTATTACTTTATCAGTTATCCGTTTCAAGCCTTCTGTCCGAAAGCTCCTTGCCGAACTGACTGTTATACATATCCGCGTAGTAGCCGCCCTTTTGGAGAAGCTCCTCGTGGGTGCCCCTTTCCTTGATAACCCCGTTATCTATAAAGAGGATTTCATCGGCTCTCCTTATGGTGGAAAGTCTGTGGGCTATAACGAAATTTGTTCTGTTTTTCATTATTTCATTCATAGCCGCCTGAACAAGAAGCTCTGTGCGGGTGTCAACCGAGCTTGTTGCCTCATCAAGAATGAGGATTTCGGGATTTTTCAGAAGGGCGCGGGCAATTGTGAGAAGCTGTCTTTGTCCCGAGGAAAGATTTTCTCCGTTTTCCTCAAGGATTGTTCCGTACCCATCGGGAAGCTCCCTTATAAAGGCATCTGCACGGGCAGATTTTGCCGCCTCTATAACCTGCTCATCCGTAGCAGAAAGATTTCCGTAACGGAGATTATCCATAATGCTTCCGCGGAAGAGCCATGTATCCTGCAGCACCATTCCGAAAAGTGAGCGAAGGTCATCCCTCTTTATATCACGGATATCCGTTCCGTCAATGGTAATTCTTCCTTCGTTTACATCATAGAAACGAAGAAGGAGATTCACAAAGGTTGTCTTTCCTGCACCCGTAGGTCCTACAAGCGCCACAAGACCACCCTTTTTCACCGTAATGCTCAGATTTTTCATCAGAGGCTTATCGGGAGAATATGAGAAGCTGACATCTTCAAATTTCAGCTCATTCTCAAAGGTGATTGCGCCCTTGTCCTTGTCCGCCTCCTCCTGAGGCTCATCAAGAAGCATAAACACTCTCTCGGATGATGCCATACAGGACTGGAGATTGTTTACAATCTGTGCTAATTGTGAAATAGGGGAAGTAAAAAGCTTTGAGTATGTGATAAAGGTAAGTATGCCGCCTATGGTAAACCCTGCACCCTTATAAATAACAGTGCCGCCGATACTGAAAACTCCATCATTTACTATAAGATAGCCGCCTATAACGGCAATAAGGATATAGCCGATATTATCAACAAGGTTTACAAAGGGCTGAATTGTACCCGATATAAACTGCGCCTTGCGGCTTACAAGGGTAAGCTCATCATTGATGTCATCAAATTCATCAATAGCCATCTGCTCTTTGTTGAAAAGACGGACTATTTTGTGCCCCGTATACATTTCCTCAACGTGTCCGTTAAGCTCTCCCATTCTGTCCCATTGTACCTTGAAAAGTCTTTTGGACACCTTCATAATTCTAAGGGCAATTATTGCCGCAAGGGGCACAATAGCAACAACTATAAAGGTCAGGAAGGCATTTGTGGTAAGCATCATAAAGAATACGCCCACAAGAGTTACCACCGAGGTAATTACGGAAACTAAATTGTGCTGAAGGGTGTTGCTTATGTTATCAATGTCATTGATAATTCGGGAAAGTATATCGCCCTTTGCGTTTGTATCGAAGTATTTAAGGGGAAGGTGGCTCAGCTTATCATTTATTCCTTCACGAAGCCCTCTTATTACCTTTGCGGTTATACCCGACATGGTAAACTGCTGTATGAAAGAGAAGATTGCCATTCCGCCGTATACCCCAAGAAGGATACATATATAAGGAATCAGCGTTTCTGCGGAAATTTGTCCGCCGCCTAATTTTACCCCAACCTGCTCGTTAAGCACATCAAGGGCTTCACCGATATAATCAGGTCCGATAACATTACATATAGTGCTGAGAATACAGGTAATTACAACAAGGCCAAAGCCGAACCTGTTCTGAAGCACATATCCCATAAGCCTTTTGAAAACGCTTATAAAGGATTTGGGCTTTTCGTTCTTTCCCTGATTTCCTCTGTATGAGGCGTATCTGCTCTGTCGGGTTGCTCTGCGCTTTTCTAAAAGCTCTCGCCTTTTTTCATCAGAAATTCTCTGGCTCATTAATTATGGCTCCCTCCTTCCGAAGAATTTTCACGGGAGTCTGACAACTGGGAGTCTACAATATCCTTGTAAACCTGACAGGTACAGAGAAGCTCTGTGTGTGTTCCCACACCTGCAATTTTTCCGTTGTCAAGAACAATAATCTTGTCCGCATCTATAATGGTGCCCACTCTCTGAGCAACAATAAGCACTGTGGCAGCCTCAAGCCTTTCACGGAGCGCCTTGCGAAGCCTTGCATCCGTAACAAAATCCAGAGCAGAAAAGCTGTCATCAAAAATATATAAGCCTGTCTTTTTTACTATGGCACGGGCAATACAGAGTCTCTGCCTTTGACCGCCGGAGAAGTTCGTTCCGTTCTGCGCCACGGGGCTTTCAAGTCCTGCAGGAAGCTTTTCCACAAAATCCCTTGCCTGGGCAATTTCCAGAGCCTCTAAAAGCTCCTCATCCTCTGCATCCTCCTTGCCGTAACGGAGATTGTCACCGATTGTTCCGCTGAAAAGGAAGGATTGCTGAGGTATATAGCCGATTTTTTCATAAAGAGTGGCGAAATCCATTGAACGGACATCCTGACCGTAAAGGTAAACTCCGCCCTCATTAACATCATAAAAACGGGATATAAGGTTGAGTATGGTGGATTTTCCCGAGCCCGTACTGCCTATAATTGCGGTAGTTTTACCCTTTTCCACCGCAAAGCTTATATCCTTGAGCACCTGAGTAATAGCCCCATCCTCTGTAAAGCTGAAGGAAACATTTCTGAATTCAACGGCATTTTCCGTTTCAATTCCCTTTTTTTCTGACTCAATTGTCATTTCGGGAACGGTGCCGAGAACTGCATTTATTCTCTTTGCAGAGGTGTTTGCACGGGGAATCATAATGAGCATAGCCGCCGCAGTAGTAACGGCAATTATGACAAACACAAGATAAATAATGAACGCCTGCAGATCTCCGAGGGTGTTCTGTATCTCCACGGGATCTGTAAGTCTGTTTATCTGCACATAGCCTACACAAACAAGAAGAATTATAAGAAGAAACGCAAGGAGCGTTATAATGGGAATAAGGGAAGCAAAAATGCGCTGAACTGTTACAAACATACCTGTCAGCTCGTTATTCGCCTCACGGAAGCGGTCATCCTCGTGCTTTGTTCTGTTAAAAGCACGGATAACTCTTATTCCGCTGATTTTTTCCCTGATGATGAGATTGAGCCTATCCACCTTTTTCTGCATAGTGTCGAAAATCGGAAGAACTCTTCTGGCTACAAAAAATGCGATTATGCCGATAACGGGTATTACTACAACAAGCACCATAGAAAGCCCCGGATCCATAATGACCGCCATTACAATACCGCCCACAAGCATTATGGGAACGGATATTATAGATCTGAGCGCCATAAGTATGAAATCCTGAACCTGTCGGATATCGTTGGTGGTTCTTGTAATAAGGGATGAAACACCGAACTTGTCAATATCCTCCTGCGAGAAGCCCTCTACCTTGTTAAACACATCACGCCTGAGCTCTCCTGCAAAGCCCGTGGAAACAACGCTGGAGCAATAGCAGTTGAGTATGGAAATGAGCATGGCTATAACGCAGCACACAATCATAATGATACCATCGCTCTTTATAGACTCCAGGTCTCCCTTGTTAATGCCCTCGTTGATAATTTCTGACATCATAAGGGGGAAAGCAAGTGTCATTACATTGGTTACGGCTGCAAGAAAAATCGTGAATACGGCAAAGCGCTTATGCGGTTTCAGATACCCCAGAAGCTTTATCATAATTTCCCTCCGTAGAAAATGAAATGATTAAATAATTTGATAACGAAACAGCGTATTTCCACACTGTTTCGAGTAACTATACATAGTTACAACAATACATAGTAAATATACCAAAAATGCAAAATATTATCAACACCTTTTCCTTAATTTTCCGTTATTTCTGATGTTTTTTTGCGTTTTGCCTGATGAATAATGAAAACCCTTGCTTATGTATACGAAAAAGGGAATATTTGTTGTATTCACCGGCGGAACGGATGTGTGTTCCCTACGGTTGTTCTGAATATATTTTGTGTGAAGCCTTGCGGAATGGACAATGCCCATTCCCTACGGTTGTTCTATTTAAAATGAACTGCTATCCGCTAATCG
This sequence comes from Acutalibacteraceae bacterium, assembly GCA_045602865.1. Classification (GTDB taxonomy): domain Bacteria; phylum Bacillota; class Clostridia; order Oscillospirales; family Acutalibacteraceae; genus DTU089. The sequence continues at coordinate 2,216 of JAZSCI010000077.1, read as the reverse complement.
CCGGCGGCTATTTTCACTTGACATATTTTACTTATTATTGTAAAATATTAAACTGTTAGATTATGTGTTCATATATCAAAATTTATCAGAAACGAGTGTGATATTATGCATTGGTCAGAAATGATTGCTGACAAGATCATCCGCCGCAACCCCGACAAGGAAGAATATGTCTGCGCCGCAGGTATCAGCCCCTCAGGCTCCATCCATATCGGTAACTTCCGTGATATTGCCACCAGCTACTTTGTAGTTCGTGCATTAATCAAAAAGGGCAAGAAGGCAAAGCTCCTTTTCTCATGGGATGAGTATGACAGAATGAGAAAGGTTCCCGTAAACGTTGCTGCTATCGACTCCGATATGGAAAAATATATCGGTTGCCCTTATGTAGATGTTAAAAACCCCTTCGACACAGAGGAAAAAACCTATGCCGAATATTTTGAGCATGAGTTTGAGCGCTCAATTGTAAAATTCGGTATTGATATGGATTACCGCCACCAGGCAGAAATGTACAGAAGCGGTAAGTACACCGAGCACGTTCTCCACTCCCTGAAAAAGCGCGGTGAGATTTTTGATATTCTCGCTTCCCACCGTACACAGCCCGTACAGGATGGTGAGAGAGAGGCTTACTTCCCCGTAAGCATTTACTGCCCTGTTTGCGGCAAGGATACCACAAAAATCCATTCGATTGATGAAACCGACACAGTTGCAGAGTTCTCCTGCCAGTGCGGACACACAGGCACTTTTGATTTTAAGACTGATTTCAACTGCAAGCTTGCATGGAAGATTGACTGGCCTATGCGCTGGATGTATGAGGGTGTTGACTTCGAGCCCGGCGGAAAGGACCACGCAAGTCCTCACGGCAGCTACGACACAAGCAAGGACATCGCAAAGAAGATTTTCGGCTACGAGCCTCCCCTTTTCCAGGGCTATGAGTTCATTGGTATCAAGGGTACAACCGGTAAAATGTCCGGCTCATCAGGTCTTAACCTGACTCCCGAAACACTTCTCAAGATTTATGATCCCGAGGTTATTCTCTGGCTCTATTCAAAGACAGATCCCCTCAAGGCATTTGATTTCTGCTTTGATGATGGTATTCTCAGACAGTACTTCGAGTTTGACAAGATGTACAATGCCGTAAAGGATGGCACTGCTACCGATGCTCACAAGGAGATTATGTACAACACCACAGTGGGCGACAGAACACCCGAAACTGTTCCTATGAGCCTTCTTGTACAGCTTGGAAGCGTTGTTGATTTCAACATCCCTATGCTTGAAACTGTTTTCGAGAAAATCGGCACTCCCTACAAGGAGTCTCAGTTCGGTGAAAGACTTGCAAAGGCAAAGTACTGGCTTGAAAACTGCGCTCCCGAGCAGGTAAACCGCTTACGCACTCTGCGTAACTGGGATGTATACGAAACTCTTTCCGAGGATGAGAAAAAGGCTGTCAAGGAGCTCTTTGAGTACATTTCAAAGGGTGGCTATACACTTGATGAGCTTAATCAGAAGCTTTATGCTATCCCCAGAGAAATCGCAGGCAGCGACCTTGATGAAAAGGCTCTCAAGGCATTACAGGGCACATTCTTCAAGAACATTTACAAGCTCCTTATTGATAAGGAGAAGGGCCCCCGACTTTATCTTTTCCTCTATGCTATTGATCCTCAGAAATATGTGGGCTTGCTTGACTTCTCCTACGAAAAGACCGAGGAAGAGGCTAATGCACCCGTTGAGGAAGAGGTTCAGGAAAACGAAGACAAGCACGTTTACGGCGAGGCCGATGCCTTTGTTCCTTTCAAGGAAAATCAGGTTTCCATTGATGATTTCGACAAGCTTGACCTGAGAGTATGTGAAATTCTCAAGGCGCAGGAAATCAGAAAGTCACACAGCTGTCTCAAGCTCACACTTAATGACGGAAGCGGCGAAAACAGAGTAATCGTTTCTTCAATTAAGAGCGAGTACACTCCCGAGCAGCTTGTAGGAAAGAAGATTATCGTTATTGCAAATCTTGAGCCTGCAAGATTTTCAGGTGTACAGAGCAACGGTATGCTCCTTGCAGCTACAAACGGCGCTTGCGGATGTCAGGTAGTATTTCTTCCTGATTGCGTTCCCGCAGGAACACAGATTAAGTAATTATGATAAGACTTGTAAGTATTACCGAAGAAGCCTTTGACAGAGTTTATGACAAAATGGTGTCGGCGTTTCCCTATGAGGAACGCCGTGAC
>JAZSCI010000076.1:0-2173 GCA_045602865.1 Acutalibacteraceae bacterium | reverse complement strand
AGCGTTACTGGGTACAGGGTATGACCGATGATAAGCTTGCCGCTTATATGACTCTCTACACTGCTCTTACAGTAACTGCAAAAACCGCAGCACCTATGATTCCCTTTATGGCAGAGTCCATTTACAGAAATCTTGTTTGCTCAGTTGATGCTTCTGCTCCCGAAAGTGTACACCTTTGTTCATTCCCCGAAATCCTCGAAAGCTACATTGACAAGGAGCTTGAGAGAAATATGGATGAGGTTGTTTCCATCGTTGTTCTTGGTCGTGCCGCAAGAAACGGCTCAAATATGAAGAACAGACAGCCTCTCAGCACAATGTTTGTACAGTGCGATAAAAAGGTTGAGGGCTACTTTACAGAGATTATCCGTGAAGAACTTAACATTAAGAATGTTGAGTTTGTTGAAGATGCTTCAAGCTTCGTTTCTTATGTATTCAAGCCTCAGCTTCGTACAGTAGGACCTAAGTACGGTAAGCAGCTCAATGAAATCAGAACTGCACTTTCCGAGCTTGATTCCTCTGCAAAGGCAACACTTGATGCAGAAGGCAAGCTTACACTTGACCTTGCAGGCGGTGTGGTTGAGCTTCTTACAGAGGATATCCTTCTTGAAACCAAGCAGAAGGAGGGCGTATTTACCGTATCAGACAGAGGCGTTACAGTAGCGCTTGATACAGAGCTTACTCCCGAGCTTATTGAGGAAGGCTTTGTCAAGGAGCTTATCAGCAAAATCCAGACAATGCGTAAGGATTCCGATTTCAATGTTATGGACAGAATCAATGTTGTTATTTCCGATAACGACAAGCTTCTTGCCCTTGCAGAGAAAAATGCCGAGGCTATTTCAACAGTTGTACTTGCAGACTCCATTACAGGCGGCGAAGCAGGTGCAAATGCAAAGAAATGGGATGTAAACGGCGAAGAGGTCGTTATTTCTGTAGAAAGAGTTTAAGTCCTTGTATTTTTTTCGGAATATATTATATCACCAAGTTATACGGAGCAGATTTTTCTGCTCCGTATTTTTTTCGGAGGTCTTTGGAAGAAAGTTTTGCTAATTTTCGGATTATTGGAAATACTTGAAATGAAAGAAAACCTAATCTTTTCCAAAGGAGACAGAAATATGTGCGGAATAATCGGTATTGCAGGGGCAGAGCAGGTGAGCCCCAGACTCATAAGAGGCTTAAAAAGGCTTGAATACAGAGGCTACGATTCCTCGGGAATTGCCGTTTCGGGAGACAGAGGAATTACCTGCTTTAAGGAAGCGGGGGCGGTGGATGTGCTTACCCGAAGCCTTTACGGAAAGGAGCCCGAGGGACAAGCAGGGATAGGTCACACCCGATGGGCGACTCACGGAAAGCCCACACGAGAAAATGCTCACCCTCATTTAAGCTATGACGGTAAATTTGCTCTTGTGCATAACGGCATAATTGAAAATTACAGAGAATTGAAAAAACTTCTGCCCGAGGGTATACGGCTTCTTTCTCAGACAGATACGGAAATTGTGGCACATTTGTTGGCTCATTGGTATGAGGGAGATGTGGTGAAGGTAATGTCCCGTGTTTGCGGTGAGATAAAGGGCTCGTACGCCTTTGCTCTTTTGTGTGAGGATTTCCCCGAAAAGGTATTTGCCGCCGCAAAGGACAGCCCCCTTACTGTGGCAGATTGCAGAGGGGGAGTCTGTGTCAGCTCGGATTTAAGTGCCGTTACGGATGAAATCAATTTCGTTTTCAGTCTTTCGGGCGGAGAAATGTGTGAGCTTGATAAAAGAAGTGTCACCTTTTATGACAGTAAGGGGCAGAGCATTACAAAGGAAGCGGAAAAAATCGACAGAGAGGATGTTGAATGCGATAAGGGGCATTTTGACAGTTTTATGCTTAAGGAAATTTATGAGCAGCCTGAGGCGGTCAGGGAAACGGTTGACTCGTTTTTATCTGAGGGTAAAATTCGCTTTGGGGATGTGAATATAAACGAGGGGTATATTGCAGATGACCTTGAGCGGATTGAGCTTGTAGGTTGTGGCTCTGCCTATCACGCGGCACTTGCAGGAAAAAATATAATCGAGAGAATATCGGGGATTCCCTGTAATGTAAGTGTTGCCTCGGAATTCAGGTATTCCGAGTGCTTTGTGGACAGCAACACACTTTGTATTTTCGTAAGCCAGAGCGGTGAAACCGCCGACAC
>JAZSCI010000075.1:0-1668 GCA_045602865.1 Acutalibacteraceae bacterium | reverse complement strand
TATTTCTGCGCATCTCGGCTTTACGGTGGTGGCATTTTCAATTATACACTGACTTCTGTCTGTGAGGTACACCCTAAGGTCAGTGAGACAATCCTTGTCGGCACAGGAGTCATAAACTCTGTTTGTGTCGATGCAAATAGCTTCCTTAACCTGATAAAGATCTCGGGTGTGGAAATTTTTGTCTGACATATTTTTTCCTCCTGAGTAAGTATTAAAGCAGAAATTTCTTATGCTTCAGTATATAATATGTCAGTAGCTTGAATGTGTTACATTAATTGTTGTTGGTTGATTCAAAAATCGGGAATGTAGTCCTCAGATGCGGATGAAAGCTCCTGCATAAAACCATCCTCTATACCTGATTCATAAAGATAATCAGCTATTTCCTCGTATTCCTCGGAGGTGAGCTTTCTGTTAAGATTGTTATCAGTGCATTGTGAAACAGGGGTAAATTGACTCATAAGGCTAAAGAGAATTTGTCCCGGTTTAAAGGTGTTTGCAACCCAATCAATAACACCCTTTGTGTTATCGGGATATCCGGGTAAAATAAGGTGTCTTATGATTACTCCCTTCTCTATTAATCCATCTTCAGTAATTACATAGTCGCCTGTCTGGCGGTACATTTCTGTAATAGCTCTTGTGGCAATTTCAAAATAATCAGGAGCCCTTGAAAGCCTTTGCGCAAGGGCATTATCGGAGTATTTCAGATCAGGGAGATATACCGATACTTTATTTTCTAACAGCTTTAACGTTTCTGTTGATTCGTATCCGCCGCAGTTGTATACAACCGGAACAGGTAGTTTTTCTGCAAGGGATTTACATATTGTATCAGCAAAATGAGTTCCGGTAACAAGATTGATATTGTGTGCTCCTTGTTCTATTAATTCATTATACAAGTCACGAAGCTGAGCAGCGGTGTATTCTTCTCCCTTTTGTCCACGGCTTATGGCGTGATTCTGGCAATAAACACATTTGAGATTGCAGCCCGAAAAGAAGATTGCGCCGCTTCCGTTTGTACCACTTACAGGTGGCTCTTCCCATTGATGCAGAAACGCTTTTGCGACGATAGGATTAGCGGGCATATTGCAAAAGCCCTTACCGTTTTCGGTAAGAGCTGTGCGATCAGTATTGCATTTTCTCGGACATAAATTACATTTATCCATAATGTTGTTCTGCAGGTTCCTCTGTTTTATTTGCTGATGAGCTGGAAACAAGCTCAAGGTAGTTCATAGAAAGCCATCCGCCTGTTCTCTCGTAAACAACATATCCCCAATCTTCCCATACGGCGAGAACCTCAACCTCATGTCCCTTGGGAACATAAATGATTCTGTCGGAATTGGTGTTGGGTTCTATTCTTAAGCCCAGGGGATCATCTTTGGTAGCAACCTTGTAGGTGCCGGGCTCATAAGTGTATGATTTTTTGGTTGTTTCGGGGGCGGATTTTGTGGTTGTGATGTCACCTGAGGTTGTATCATCCTTAACAGTATCCTCAACCTTAGGCTTTTCGGTCTTGCTTCCCTTCTTGTCATTGTTCATTGAAGCAGATGTAACAAGAGCTATGACAATAGCTACGAGAATAAGAAGTGCCGATATAATAAGAATAATCGTGTTTTTGTTTTTTATCTTTTTCATAATAACGCTCCCTTTGTCGGAAAATGAATTATCATTGGG
>JAZSCI010000074.1:0-3356 GCA_045602865.1 Acutalibacteraceae bacterium | reverse complement strand
CAGTTCAACACCATACCCGACAGACTCGCCCTTTCCCTCGCTTTTCCGCAGAATACGCCAGGTATACCCTGATTGTGAATTAGGCTCATACTGTGACTGGAACCCCATCACCTATGGCATTGTAGAAAACAATATCGGAGTGTCCCACGATACCGCCAACGATGATGCTCTTTGTCCCGTTATATGCGAATACATCCGTACAAAAAAGCCTTGTTTTCTTTTCATTCAGTTTGACAGTGTTGATGGCGCAGGACACAAGCACGGCTACGGAACACCCGAACATCTGAAGCGCATAAGCGAGGTTGATGTGCTTGTAAACAACCTTTATACGGCTGCACAGGAAGCAAATATTCTTGATGACACATTGTTCATACTGATTGCAGACCACGGCGGCACAAATCCCGGAAATGGTGAGGGCGGCAGTCACGGCGGCTGGACAGACGGAGAAAAATTCGTAACCTTTGCCGCCACAGGCAAGGGAATTTGCAAATCAGAAATCGAAGCAATGAACATCCGAGACCTTGCGGCTATTGTACTTTATTCACTTGGAATAAAAGCTCCTGAATTCAATGAAGAGGGCTGGACATCTCAGATACCCGCGGGAATATTTGAAGATACCTCAATTCCGAAGTATCGCGATATCTCTCACCTTACAGGTGCGCCCTCAAGAGTTTCAAAAATCCCACACACATCGGAGCTTACATAACTTGAGAAAGCCCCATAAACACAAATCATCTAAAAGCGAGGTGGTTATATGAAGCTTATTCTTTCATCCTGTGATTTCAGCAATCCTGAGTCAGCGGAATGTATTATCAGGAACCTTCCAAAGCCCATTGAAGAATGCAAGGTGCTTTTCATTCCCAATGAAAAGGCAACTCCCGAATTAATTAACAGTCCCCTATACCGGGAGCGCCTGAATGCTTATGGTTTTTCTTTTCAAAACATAATTGTATTTGACCACACAAGGTCAGAGGATTTCAAAAGCCTCTCTCCTGATGTTATCTATGTAAGCGGTGGAAACACCTTTGGCACTCTCACCAAGCTCAGGAAATGCAGATTTGATGAAGCTCTTATTGACTACATAAAATCAGGTGTTACATACATAGGCGGAAGCGCGGGGGCACATATTGTCACCCAGAACATAAAGCATATCGAGGAATATGATGAAAACAATGTAGGTCTTACGGATTACAGTGGTCTCGGTCTTTTTGATGGTATACTGGTTTGTCACTACACATATCACCGCAAGGCACATCTTGACAGACTTATAAGTGAGGGAGTATATGCTGTTCACTTTTTAACAGACTATGACAGTATTGTTATTGAAGCTTAAAGCTAAACCTGAATCAAATTAAAAATGCTACCCGATAATTCTGGTAGCATTTCTCTTTTTTCTGCTATATAATTGCATTTTATCAATTATGTAGCTATAATTAATTATAAATTATTAAGGTGGTGTAATGTATGAAAACATTGAATCCGAAAGTAAAGTATGTTTTCCAGGTCCTTGCAGGTGCTTTGCTTATGGGACTTCTATGGAGAGTCCGCGGTGAGCACGGATGGGGCTCATCCTGGGGGCTTCTTAACGCAGGTCTTGTATTCACCCTGTTTCTTGTAATACTTAAAGGCAGCCGACAGAAGCTCGATATAGGCTGGCTTTCTCTTACGGCACTTTCCTTTATGCTGACCACACCCGGTTGGGGCACACTTCTCAGCCAGATAACGGGAATTATTTACGATGCAGAGGATTGGATAAACGGTGGTGCTGATGTTTACACCTCGGTAGGCTCTGCTATTTTCCTTATGCTTTGTCTCGGCTTTGGTCTTGCTTCTCTTTTCGGCATTATGCTCGGGCGTGGCTTCAGTGATAAACAATGGCGCATAAAGGATATTGTTATACTTTTAGGTGTATTCTACATAACTGATCTTATTGCAAGCGCAGTGATTTCGCCCTTTATACTGAATCTCATTCAGCCCGAAGCGGCTCAGGTATTTGAAGAGGGCTTGAGAATACAAGGGTTTGACGGTTCTGCTTATAAGATGTATATGGAGCATTTCAAGGATGTTTCATGGGCAAAGAAAATTGATGGCGGAAGAAACTATTTTCAGTCTGCGGATGTTATTACAGCTACCATTAAGGCAATCGCATCAATTCTCACTGTCAGGTTTGTTATAAAGGATAAAACTGCCGCAAGGACAGGTGCAGTTGTTTGCTCTGCCTTTGCAGTAGGTATTACCCTTGCAGACCTTTTCTTCTATTTCGGAAACGGTGGATATCACGAGCTTCACGAAAGCTATCTCCCCGAGATTTTCTATCCCTGGGGTTGCTGGGAATACTTTACCGGCTTTATTGCAGGCGGAATAATAACCGCATTCATACTGAAGCTTAAGCCCTCAAAGGATGTTCCTGAGCTTGCCTTTTCTAAAATCCCCGAAAAGCCAAAGGCGCTGCTCACCTTCCTTTCAGGAACTGTATTTATGGTCGGAGTAAACATTGTGCGCCCTGTTCTTGTAAGATACGAGGACTCTGATTATATGATTATTGCCACAATTCTTGCCGTTATTTTCGCAATAATCGTTATTGCCACATTCGTAAAACGATTTGGCATAAATGCAAATAAGGTAAGCACAGTATTTTATTACCACACCCTACTTCTCTTATTTGTTTCTTATATAAATCTGGTTTACCTTCTTATCGGTACACCCGACTGTATACACTTCTTCGGAAACTTCGGCTTCCAGCACTTTATGGCAATTATGTCTGCGGTAATAATTATTTTCTGGCTCCTTTTCCGCAACGAAAAATTCATAAAAAACAAAGCAGGTGAGTAATATGGATTTTAAAGAATTTTTAAAAAATGCGGCTCATGTAAAGCCTTCCGAAAATCAACTAAGACATCTGAGGGAAACCCCCTTTTATGCCTTCGTTCATTTCAGCCCCAATACATACACCGACCTTGAATGGGGTGACGGAAAGGAAAGCCCTTTAATCTTCAACCCTACGGAGCTTGATTGCGAACAATGGGCTCGTGCCATAAAGGATGCGGGAATGAGCGGTATGGTGCTTACGGCTAAGCATCACGATGGCTTTTGCTTGTGGCAGACAGAATACACAGAGCATTCAATGAAAAACAGTCCTTACAAAAACGGTAAGGGCGATATAGTAAGAGAGGCTTCTGAGGCTTGTAAGAAATACGGCTTGAAATTTGGCTTTTATCTTTCACCCTGGGACAGAAACTCCCCTTATTACGGAACAGATGAATACAACACCTACTACAAAAAACAACTGACAGAGCTTCTTACGAATTACGGTGAAATATTTCACGTATGGTTTGACGGCGCCTGCGGAGAAGGTC
>JAZSCI010000073.1:0-4512 GCA_045602865.1 Acutalibacteraceae bacterium | reverse complement strand
TTCACTATCATCAGGACGGGTGTCTTTGTCCTTGTTGTTTTTGATATTGTCAAATTTCAACAACCAATACTCATAGCCCTTTCCGGCGTTAATCTGACCTGAACGGATATCGTTGGTTTCGGGATTCCAGGCTATGAGAGTTTTAGCTCTTGCACCACCAACAGAAGAACCGCTTTCCATCAACTGCGCCATAAGACCATCATTTTCTTCGATGTGAATATGCTTTTTATCAGAAAGTATTTCGGACGCCAGTTTTGTTAAAGCATCAAGGTCAACAGGTTTATCTGTAGCTCCGATTTCTTGTGAGGGCTCATATTCCAATGCACCCATACCTCTTTTGCCTGTGTAACAAAGCCTTTCTATAACAGATAAGCTATCGGCTTCTCTTCCTTGGTTTTCTAAATATCTGTTAATAACTATATTACCGAATCTGTCAGGGAGAGAATCTGCAACCATACCCGGAAGACCGTAAAAGGTTTGTTCGGGCAATCCCGGAAAAGAATAAGTAGCATTTGATAATGGCATCTTAACGGGTGAAATTTCAATATTACTCTTCAAAAATTCATCATCATACTGAAAGCCTACTAACCCATTGTCATCCTGATGAAGATAACCTACAGTAGTTCCCCACATTTTTACACGAACTGTATTTACTTTTTTCAATCTTCATCATCCTCCTTGTCTTCTCCCCAGATCCAGTCATCCTTTGATTTCATCTTATCAGGTCTTGCGCGTTTTCTGATTGTAGTTTTTTCGAATATTGCTTTGTAATCAGGTTGAGGCTCAGGAATCAGAATATCAAGATTGTCCGACAAATTAAATTCCGATAAAATTTTAATTATGGCTGACCATTTCGTATCATCGCCACTTTCTATACGCACTAATGTAGTTACTGAAATACCACATCTCTGAGCAAGCTGTTGCTGTGTAATATTCAAGGAAACCCTATATTGTTTTATACGATTGCCAAATTCCTGCAAAATTGCTTTTTCACTGTCGAATTGCGTGATCTTCATAATTCCTCCTAAAAATAACTATTCAGATTTGCAATATTATATTACTAAATAATATTTAATATGTCAAGTTTGATTAATTATATACGAAATATACACTTTATGTAATGATTGGATTGACTCGTTTTATTATACGCAAAAAACGAAAATACGGCAGAAAATTACGGATGCGGAGAAAAACAGGAAGATACACAAAAAACAACTCACCTGCCCAAAATCAATTTCAGGCAGGTGAGTTTTTGAAATAATTTTATTTATGATAAAGCTTTTTGCTTTCGTGCTTTGGCTCGCAGGTAAGGTTGATACCAAGCTTGCGGAAGGTATCTCTGTCAACCTGGGAAAGGATAACCGTAGCGTGGGCTTCGCTTCCCCGAAGGTCGTTGAGAGCATCAAAAGCCCTTTTAGCAGCCTCGCTTTCAACTGCACTCATTGTAAGGGCAATAAGCACCTCATCCGTATGGAGTCGGGGGTTGTGATTGCCGAGAATACTTGTTTTGAGAAGCTGAATAGGCTCAATAACCTTTCTTTCAATAAGGAGAGTGTCATCGGAAATGTCGGATACACGTTTCAGGGCATTGAGAAGCGCCGCAGAGGCAGAGCCTAAAAGGTCGCTTGTCTTTCCCGTTACAATGTTTCCGTCAGGAAGCTCAATGGCAACTGCAGGTCGGTTGTCTGTTTCCTCGCTCTTTCTTTTTGCCGCACCTACGCAAGGTCTTTCCGATTCAACGGAAATACCTGCCTGATTCATAAGGCTTTCTATTTTAGCGATTGCGCCATCGTTTTTCTGTCCCATTTTCTTGTCGCAAAGGGAGTTGAAATAGCGCCTTACTATTTCCTCGTGGGAAGCCTTGCAGCATACGAGGTCATCAGTAATGCAGTAGCCTGCCATATTTACACCCATATCAGTAGGAGATTTGTAGGGGCTTATACCCTCGATTTTCTCAAACATAGCATTGAGCACGGGGAAAACCTCAACATCTCTGTTGTAATTAACGGTGGTTTCACCATAAGCCTCAAGGTGATAGGGGTCAATCATATTAACATCGTTAAGGTCAGCGGTTGCCGCCTCGTATGCAAGGTTTACAGGGTGCTTGAGGGGTAAATTCCATATAGGGAAGGTTTCAAATTTTGCATAACCTGCCTTGATACCGCGGGTATTTTCGTGGTAAAGCTGGGAAAGACAGGTGGACATTTTTCCGCTTCCGGGTCCGGGTGCAGTAATAACCACAAGGGGGCGGGTTGTTTCGATATAATCATTTTTGCCGAAGCCCTGCTCACTTACTATGGTGCTTACATTGTACGGATATCCTTCAATTTTGTAATGTACAAAGGATTTAATTCCCAGATTTTCAAGCTTTTCCTTGAATTTCATAGCCGCAGGCTGACCGCTGTACTGATTTATTACAACGCTTCCTACAAAAAGTCCTGCACTTCTGAATGCATCAATAAGCCTTAAAACATCACTGTCGTAGGTTATGCCGTAGTCGCCTCGGATTTTGTTGCTTTCGATATCTCCTGCGGAAATAACTATGACAATTTCCGCGTGGTCCTTAAGGTTGAGAAGCATCTGGAGCTTACTGTCGGGCTTGAAGCCGGGAAGAACTCTCGAGGCGTGGAAGTCATCAAAAAGCTTTCCGCCAAATTCAAGATAGAGCTTTCCTCCAAACTCATCAATACGCTTCATAATCTGCTCTGACTGTTTCTCGATGTACATATCATTGTCAAAGCCAATGGGTTTACCCAATACCATATTATCACCCCTAACAAATTATAATTTTAACATTCATATAGATTTTTGTCAACGGAATTACACATTATACCCGCCTTTTTATTTGCAGAGAAATCAGTCTGAAAAAATAAAACAGAATAAGGGAAGAAAAAAGACCTTAACAGACTGATGTCTGTCAAGGTCAGAGTTTAGTATGGTTATGCCATAAGCTCCTTGATTTTGCCGAGAATTGTGAAGCCGTCACTGAATTGGAAATTCATTATTCCCATAGCAAAAACGAAAAGGATTATAGCGGGCAAAACATAGGTCATATAGGGGCGAATCCATTTGGGGAGCTTTAAGCCCTTGCCTGTATTTGCTTCCTTAATGAAGTTCTGGAAGCCCCAACCCTTCTTGCTTACACAGAAAAGCACGTAACAAAGTGAGCCCAGAGGAAGCATAATGTTGCTTACAATAAAGTCCTCAAGGTCAAGCACGGATGAGCCTGAAGCAAAGGGCACAAAGCCGGACCACAAATTAAAGCCAAGAGCGCAGGGTAATGAAAGAATGAGAATTGCCACACCGCAGATTATGCAGGTTTTTACTCTGCTCCACTTTGTAAGCTCGCTTACGCAGGCGAGAATGTTCTCGAATACTGCAAGAATGGTGGACATAGCGGCAAAAACCATAAACAGGAAGAACAGAGCGCCCCACCATCTTCCGCCGGGAAGGTTGTTGAAAACCTTTGCCATAGCTACAAAGAGAAGGCTTGGACCTGCACCGGGCTCCACATCAAAGGTGAAGCAGGCAGGGAAAATGATAAGTCCTGAAACAACGGCAACGAAGGTGTCAAGAACGAGCACATTCAGGGATTCTCCCGCAAGGGAGCGCTCCTTGTCGATATAGCTTCCGAAAATCGCCATAGAGCCGATACCGAGACTAAGAGTAAAGAATGCCTGATTCATAGCACCCACAATAACATTTCCGCTTATTTTGGAAATATCGGGCTTAAGGTAGAAGGAAAGACCTTCCCTTGCACCCTCAAGGGTAAAGCTGTGAATAGCCAGAACAATCATAAGCAGAAGAAGGGCAAGCATCATATATTTTGTAACCCTTTCCACGCCCTTTTGCAGACCAAAGGAGAGGATAACAAAGCCCAATAATACAACAATAGCCATAAAGCCTACTGTTATGAGAGGGCTTGAGAGCATCTGTCCGAAAAGCTGAGAGGACTGCTCATTTGTGATGCCTGTCATATCGCCCTTGAGAAAGCTTGTGAAATAGTGAAGAATCCAACCTGTTACCGAGGTGTAGAACATCATAAGAATCACATTTGCAACAAGGGCAGCATAGCCGTGAAGATGCCATTTTTGTCCCGGCTTTTCAAGCTTCTTATAAAGGCATACGGGACTGCTCTGACTTGCTCTGCCAAGAGAAAACTCAACCACCATTACGGGTAAGCCGAGTATAATAAGAAAAAGAAAATAAATAAGTACGAATATACCGCCGCCGTACTGTCCTGCCATCCAGGGGAATTTCCATACATTTCCCACACCGATAGCACATCCTGCGCTGAGCAGAATGAAGCCCAGTCGGCTGCCGAGGCGTTCGCGTTCCATAGGTAAAGCTCCTTTCGGTTATCTGTAATCGTTATAATGACTGTAGTATGTCGAAACGCATCTGCGTTTCGTAAAAGCCGATTCTTTATCGGCTTTTGCAAAATTGTATTTCTTAATTACAATTTTGCACTACATTCATTCAAAGGATTATAGTCGGATTTTCGAAGAAAAT
>JAZSCI010000072.1:0-15520 GCA_045602865.1 Acutalibacteraceae bacterium | reverse complement strand
ATGTTAATGCATCCGAGGGATTTTTCTTTTTTCAAGCTTTCTTTTTCATTTTTATTTTTGTTTTTATTTTCGTTTTTATTTTCGTTTTTTATTTTCAATTAATATTGACAAAGTGCGAAATATATGTTACTGTGTAACTGTGATAGCACAGATATCACAGTTACTTTTTTTGTTTCCGTAAGCAGAAAGGCCTTAAGGATGTAAACGGAGCAGAAATATATACTATATTAATATAAAGGATGGTGATCAGATGATATCAATTGACCTGCATAGCAGAACGCCCTTGTTTGAGCAAATCAAGGAACAGATTATAAACCTCATTAACATCGGCGAGCTGAAGCCCGATGACCAGCTCCCCTCCATAAGACAATTGGCTTCGGAGCTGAATCTCAACATCAACACTATTAAAAGAGCCTTGCAGGAGCTGGAGGCGGAGCGCATTACATATTCCGTACCCGGTAAGGGCATCTTTGTAAGCGAAACGGCTATTGCAAACACCATTGTGCGCCACGATGCAGAAGAGGATTTGCAAAGAATCCTGAAATCCGCAAAGGCAAAGGGTGTACCAATGGACAGAGCAATTGAGCTTATTCACATCATTTACGGAAAGGGTGATAATAATGATTGAAATTAAATCTGTTACAAAAAGCTATTCCGAAAAGCCTGTGCTTAATAACGTAAGCCTTACAGTTGAGGACTCTTCCGTTTTCGGTCTGGCAGGCTTTAACGGTTGCGGAAAAACTACTCTTCTGAATATTTGCGCAGGTATTTTTCAGCCTGACTCGGGTTCAGTTCTCCTTGACGGACAGAACGCTTTTAACAATCCCATTCAGCGCCAATATCTTTTTTATGTTTCCGACAATATGTGGTTTCCTATGGGTTCAAGCATAAAAACAGCCGCACAGTATTATTCAAAGTATTTCCCCGAATACGATTTCAGGCTTCTCGGTGAAATATGTGATTTGTTCGGTCTTAATATGAAAAAGCCCATAAAAAGCTTTTCAAAGGGAATGACACGGCAGGCGGGACTTGCCATAGCATTTGCCGCAAAGCCCCGTTACCTGCTGATTGATGAAACCTTTGATGGTCTGGATCCCCACAAAAAGGAAATTCTTCGGAAAATCCTTCTTCAATTCATAACAGAAAAGGAAAGCTCCGTAATAATCAGCTCCCACGACCTTCGTGAGATTTCGGGAGTATGCGACCACATAGCCATAATCAACGGTGCGGACATTATTCTTAACTGTGCTATTGAGGACATAAGTGAGCATTTCCGTAAGGTTTATATGACATTCGAGCATCCTATGAACGAAATTCATTTCAGCAATATAAATCACAGAAACCTCAAGCTTTCGGGCAGAGCCGTTTCTATGACAATTTGCGGAGATGTTGAAGCGGAAATCAATAAGCTCAACCAGCTTAATCCCCTTACAACAGACATTCAGCTTCTCTCATTAGAGGAAGTATTCTCAGAAGAAACGGAGGCGTCAACTGATAATGAAAAAATCAAGAATTTGTTCAAGTAAATCAACTGTCCTCAGGGACCTTCAAAACAGTTTTTCGTTTTTCACATTGTTCGGATTTGTTGTTTTTGCCATTGTTTATGTATATATGGTACTGGGGCCTTATTTTGAAACGGGAAATCACCTTGCATTTGTCCTTGAAGAATATCTGTCCAAACCTCACACCATGGCATTTTCAAGCAGTGACGGAGCAGAGATTATGCTAACAGTTCCGGGTGCAGCCGCTATGGGCATACTCCAGCTCCGGTTTCTTCACAGCAAGAGCAACTGCTACACAATGCTCAGTCTTGGCATTACCCGAAAGAATCTGTACAAAAACAGAATTATTATTCCCATAATTGCTATGTCTGCCGTGGTTATTATCACAAAGCTCATAGCCTTGAGAATAAATATAAGCTGCAACGGAATGTCCGCAGTACTTTTCAGCTCCTTTATCGTACACCTGCTTATTTCGTTACAATCAATGCTTGTAAGCTATTTTGTGGCACTCCTCTGCGCAACATTTTGCGGGCGTACCATTGAGGCTGCCGCATCGGCATTTTCAATTATTATACTTCCCTCAATGCTTTCGGAAACAATCAAAACCTTATTTGCAGAAACTCTTTTCGGCGCTAACTACGATTCCGCAAACATTGTCACCCATACTATGGATGTGGCTCTTCCCATATCCCCCTCCTCATACATAGAAACTGCTCTCATTTACTACTACCCTTATACCTCAGGGCAAGATGGTGGCTTCTCACAATTTACAGTCGCCGGTATATTTGCCTTTATCTGGTGTATTGCAGCCGTTTTGGGAATGATGCTTTTAGCAAGATATTTTGACAGAAAATTCAAGCCTGAAAATGTAGGCTTCAAGGGTATCTGCAAGACCTTATCTTCCATAATATCTTACACGGCAGCTTTGTTTATTTTCTATGTTGTATTTGATTTGTGCAACGGTTACAATTATCCCGAAACGAGGAGCGGAACAATTCTTGCCATCCTTGTAGGCTTGGCATCAGCCGTGGTTGTTTCCTTCCTGGCAAGCTTTATAATCCACTTCTCATTCACGAAACTGAAATCTGCCCTCATAGGCGCCGGAGCAATTCTCGGAACAATCGTAATAATCTCCCTGCTCTCCATTACGGGAATTTTCGGACAATTCAACAAGCTTCCCGATATAAAGGATATTGAGTCTGTTTGCATTACTGCACCGTTTTCTGTCTATGACAAAATTGATGCTTCAATGATAGATACGGATGATACGCCTTTATCCATTGAGGGCGGTATATTCAGATTTACAGTATTCGATACAGAGCAGATAGCCTTTGATGAAGAGGAAGGCATCAAAAAGGTAATGGAGTTCCACAAGGCTACCATTGATTACAGAAACAATGACAATGTATCAGCCTACGAAATTTCCTACACCCTTAAGGATGGTACAGAATACATTCGCTCATACACTAATATCAGTGATGAGGCTTTGAAAAAGGCTCTGGAGATTTATGACACAAATGAGTTTGAGGAGAAAATCCGCGCAGGAATACTGCCCGAAAAGTATTACTATACTTATGATGATCTGAACGAAACTCCCGATGAGCTGGATGATGACCAAAAGGGCACATCCGCAGAGCTGAATTTTAAAGACTCATTTATGATTATTCAGTCTAAGGAGGGCGCAATTACCACAGACATCACCATTACCGAGAAGGAGTTTTTAAAGCTCCGTGAGGCTCTGGCTGATGATGTTGTAGCTATGACATACGAGGAATGGTACACTCCCACATCAAAGGAATTGGGCGGTATAGGTCTTTCACTCTCTCTGAAGCAACCCGTGAGAAACACTCTCCCCGGTGAAACCAGACCATACTATGATTACACAGAAAATTTCCAGGTTTACTACCCCATTTATGAAGATATGGAAAAAACCGTACAGGTGCTTAAGGAGCTTGAGCTTTTAGGATATCTCAGCGAAAAAGCAAATATTGCGGAAGCCTATATCTGCGACCTTGATGAGGTTATCAGATGGAGAACAAGGGATATGCATTACGGCGAGTCTGTGGATATTCACGGACCTGTATTCTGTGATGAAGAGTACCTTCTCTTTACAGAATCCGAAGAGGATTTCAAGGAAGCAGGTGCAGTTAAGGTAACTGACAAAAAGGAAATCAAAAGGTACATCGATTCAGGCTATACCTATTACTACACGGGCACCGAATCCTACAAGGTTCTTTTCCTTTTTGACGGAACTGAGGAAAAGCTTGATGAATTTATCTACAAGGCACCTATAAAAGCATTACTTATTCCCGATTGATGGTCTAAAAAGAGTTTAAAAAGAGTCTTATATAACAAAAGACAGGGCTGTAAAAAAACGAAAGTTTTTTTACAGCCCCATTTATTTATATTGCTTTATATTGTTTTATGCGGTCTGCGCTTTTTTTACATCCCCGCGTTTTACTCACCCAACTGAAGAATGCTTTCTGCCACTCCTGATTCCAGCACCTCTACTCCCTTGAGCTTCTTTTGAATCTGCTCATTACGGAATTTTGCTTCATCAAGAGATTTTCCTGCTTCATCAATCTTTTTCCTTGCTTTTTCAAGAACATCACCGAATTTATCGTACTGTGTCTTTGCCGCCGCAAGAATTGTCCTGACCTCATCCGCCTTCTCGTTTATAGCCATAGCCTTAAAGCCCATAGCAAAGGAATTGAGAAGAGCCGTAATGGTGGAAGGCCCTGCAAGCATTATGTTCTGTGCTTGCAATTTTTCATATATACCGCTTTTCGAGGATGCTATTTCCGCATACAAGCCTTCTGTAGCAAGGTAAAGCACCGCAAAAGGTGTAGTCTGCGGTACACATATATATTTTTTTACATCCCTTGCCTCTGCAATAACTCTGTCCTCCATAGCCTTTCTTGCGGCCTTCAGGGCATCTGCATCCCCTGCTTCTGCCGCGGCGCACACTCTTACATAATCCTCAAGAGGAAATTTGGAGTCAATGGGAAGATAAATATATTCGCCCTTTTTGTCTGTATTCGGAAAACGAACAGCAAACTCAACATGCTCACTGTTTTTCTTTGGGGAATAGTTTTTCTCATACATTCCCGGAATGGTCTGGTCTAAAATGGTTTCAAGCTGAACCTCTGCCCAGGTGCCTCGGGATTTTACATTAGTGAGGATTCTGTTGAGAGAGGTCACATTTGTTGTAACACCCTGTGACAGCTCCTTCATTTCGCCCAGGGATTTGTACACATTCTCAAGCTGCTCCGAAACTGTCTTGAAGGATGAATTAAGTCTTGTGGTAAGAGTTGAGGTAAGCTTTTCATCCACCGTAACCCGCATTTCCTCAAGCTTCTTTTCGTTACTCTCCTGCATTCTCGTTATGGAGTCATTGACTATTTTCGACTGTCGCTCCGCACTCTGCATATTCTGTTCCTGAATATTTTTAAGAGATGTTCCTATCTTTTCTGCCATATCGATGCGGCTCTGATAGTTTTCCTTGAGCATTTCGTTAAGCTTGCCCTCGATTTTCTCAAGAGCGGCAGTTGTTTCCTGCCGTGCCGCCTTATTTGACCTTGCATTTTCCTCTCTGTTAAGCCGGAACTCCCGGTATATACCCTCGTTATCCTTGTTTTTCCTGAGTGAAAGCACAAGAAAAATGCAAACAAAGGTCAGCAGAACACTTAACCCGCCGAAAATAATTACCAATATATCAGTATTCATTAAATTATTCTTTTTCCTCCCAATCCTTTGAGCGCTCCACGGCTTTGCGCCATCCCCTGAGCATTTTCTCTCTGGAATCGTTATCAATAGCAGGAACAAAGACTCTGTCTACATCCCTTACTCTTTCAATTTCATCAAAATCCTTCCAGAAGCCAACGGCAAGACCTGCCATATATGCAGCACCCAAAGCGGTAGTTTCAACAAGCTTGGGGCGATTTACCCTTGAAGAAATCAGGTTGGACTGAATCTGGAGAAGGATATTACTTACGGAAGCACCGCCATCAACACGCATTTCTCTTATGGGGATTCCGCTATCCTTTGCCATAGCATTCACAAGGTCGGTTACCTGATAAGCAATACTTTCAAGGACTGCACGAGCAAAATGTGCTCTGTTTGCACCTCTTGTAAGACCTACAATACATCCGCGGGCATACATATCCCAATAGGGTGCGCCAAGTCCTGTAAATGCAGGAACAAGGTATACTCCGTTGGAATCCCTTACACTTTCTGCAAGGAAGTCACATTCGCTGGGCTCGGAAATAAGTCTGAGCTCATCACGAAGCCATTTTATAACTGAGCCTGCATTGAAGGCACTACCCTCAAGGTCATAGGTAACCTTTCCGTTTATGCCCCATGCAATACCCTCAATAAGATTATTCTTTGAGTGTATTCTCTTTTCACCTGTATTCATAAGAAGGAAGCAGCCTGTACCATAGGTATTCTTAAGCTGTCCCTGCTCAAAGCAAGCCTGACCGAAAAGAGCCGCCTGCTGGTCACCGATAGCACCTGAAATGGGCACACCTGCAAGAGCCTTGAGACCGGGCACATCCTCGGAAACATAGCCGTAAACACCACTGCACTCCTTAACCTGGGGAAGTATGCTCATAGGAATACCCAGTTCATTACACAAATGCTCATCCCAGCAAAGCTTTTCAATATCAAAAAGCATAGTACGAGCCGCATTACTGTAATCGGTAATATGAACCTGCTTGTTTGTAAGATTCCATATAAGCCAGGTTTCAACTGTACCGAAAAGAAGCTTTCCGTCAAGAGCAAGCGTTCTTGCCTCGGGAACATTATCAAGAATCCATTTTATTTTCGTAGCGCTGAAATATGCATCAATAAGGAGTCCTGTATGCTCCTTTACATATTCCTCAAGTCCGCTTTCCTTAAGCTTTTCGCAAATATTTGCAGTTCTGCGGCACTGCCACACAATAGCATTGTATACGGGCTTTCCCGTATCCTTATCCCAGAGAATCGTAGTCTCCCGCTGATTGGTAATACCGATTGCGGCAATCTCACGAGGATCAATCTTGCCGTAATCAATAGCCGCAGAAAGTGAACGGAGCTGGGAATCAAGAATTTCATAGGGGTTATGCTCAACCCATCCCGTTTTAGGATAAATCTGTTCAAATTCGTACTGTGCCTTGGAAACAATTCTGCCCTTTTTGTCAAAGACAATTGTTCTTGAGCTTGTGGTACCCTGATCGAGGGCAAGAACATACTTTTTCATAAAACTCCTCCGTTTTGATCATAGAATATAGTCAATATTTTAATTTTCTTATACGTAATCCCACTGGAAATTATCGTAAAGCACCGTAGTCTTTCTTTCAAGAGTAAAGCCCTTGGTTTTAACAGTGCCTACCAGGAGATTGATTGATGTTTCAGCAATATATGAATACATTTTGTGCTCCATCTGATAGGATTCCACTCTTATCTGAGGACCGCTCATATCAATAACAACCGTAAGAACACCGTTTGTAAATTTCCTGATTGTAGCACTGTCGCCCTTAGCAAGAAGCTTGGAAATAATGCTATCGGAATCCTCCTTCATACTCTGTGCATTGTACGCCTTTGCATAGCTTGAGCTCATAACACTTTCAACCTCTGTATCGGGAAGAGCAACAGATATTGTCATTTTCATATTCTCTGTATCAAAGTTCACTTTTAAGCCCAATACATCATCCACGGTAAGCTTTGAAACATAGGGGGCAAACAAAATCTCCATTTTACTGTAATCGGTATCACCGTAGCCTACGGTTTCACTTGACCATTCACCTTCGCCGTCATCAGCAATAAAGCCGGAAATCAAGTTCTTTATAGACTCTGCCGAAGCACCTTCGATAGCAGTTCCGCCGCTTGTGTAAATTGAACCGGGATCAACCTTCAGAATCTCGGTTTTTTCATTTCTTGTAAAGCCTACTGCAAAGCCGTCTGATTCTGTTTTAAGCATATTAAGCGCCAGATTGAAAACTGCAATAGCGCTCTCGGGCGAAGCACTGTAATTTGATTCAAAGCCATTGAATGCACCCGAGGGCTCAAGGTCAATACCTGCCACAGAGCGAAGAATCTGCCGTGCATCATTGAGAGTTACAAAGCCGTCACAGTTTATATCTCCCCTCACATAAGCCTCGGGGTCCTCCGCCACATAAATTCCGGCAGACATTTTAAGAGCATTTTGTGCATCAAGAAGATTCACAACATTGTTTCCGTCAATATCTCCGAAAACATAGTTTTTATCGTAATAAATAGCACCTGCGTTGAAGCCTACAGAAAGCATACAAACAAAAACTGCAAGTGTTAAAACTAAAGCTATACCTTTTTTCATAATTAACCTCTCATAGCATCCAAAATATCTTTTACAGAGCCGAGAACGTACTCAGGTCTCACATCACTTTTCTCATAATCCTCAAGGGTAGTTTCTCCCGAAAGAACAAGCACAGAGGTAACTCCCGCATTTATACCTGTTTTTACATCTGTATAAATTCTGTCACCCACCATAGCAATTTTATCATAGGGCACATTTTCCCTTTTTGCCAGAATGTCAATCATTGTTCTGTCAGGCTTTCCCAGGAATACAGGGCGCCTTTTCACGGCATTTTCAAACATATCTGCAAAGGAGCCGCAATCAGGAAGATATCTGCCGCCCTCTATGGGACAAACCATATCAATATTTGTGGCATAGTAATCTGCACCACCATCAAGAAGGTCGCACACAATACGGATTTTCTTGTAATCAAGCTCCGTATCGTAGCCTAAAAGAACCGTGTCTGCGCCGCCACCATCCTCGCTGATTTTAACGCCGTACTTTTTAAGCTCCTCTTTCAGAGACTCTGTGCCGCATACATATACAAGGGAATCTTTTTTGTTTTCCTGCAGGAACATTCCTGCAGCCATTCCCGAGGTGAAAACATTTGCCTTTTCGCAAGGAAAATCCAATGACCTCATTTTTTCAACATAATCATTTGCATTTCTTGAGGAGTTATTTGTAAGGAAAATAAAGTTCTTTTCCTGCTCAAGAATGGTTTCAAGAAACTCCTTTGCGCCATCAATGGGATCATAGCCTAAATTGACCGTTCCATCCATATCAAGTAAAAAAAGTTGAATATCCTTTAATTGTGTCATAATCTTACCTGCCATATAATCTGTTTAAATTTTTATAATACTGTCGGTCAATAATGTCCAGCTGCTCCCGGGTAATTCTGTAAAGCCAGTTACCCTCTGCTCTGCCGGGAACATTGAGCCTTGTATCGTTTCCGTAGCCCAATAAATCCTGAACGGGGAAAACAACCAGTCCTGCATTACTTGCGGTGATTGTTCTTATAATCGCTCTGCAGCCCTCATTATCCCACTTATCCTCATCGCAGACACAGTAGCGGAGAAGCTCATTTTTCTGCTCAAGAGGTGTTTCCCAAAGGAAGCCCAACAAGGTGTTATTATCGTGTGTGCCCGAATAGGCTACACAATTATTAATGTAATTATGAGGCTTATGGGGAGTTTCTCCACCTAAGAAGCCGAACTGAAACACCCTCATTCCCGGGAAGCCGCTTTCCTCAACAAGCTCTGCAACCTCCTTGGTAATATCACCTAAATCCTCGGCAATTACAAGCTTGTCACCTGCCACGGATTTCACCGCGTTAATAAGCTTCATTCCGGGGCCCTTTATCCAACGACCTTCCTTTGCGGTTTTTGCATCGCCCTTTACCGCCCAGAAGCTTTCAAAGGCTCTGAAATGATCGATTCTCACTCCGTCAAAAAGACCGAGAGCAAAGGACATTCTGTCCTTCCACCACTTGTAGCCATCCTTTTCCATTTCATCCCAATCATATAAGGGATTGCCCCAGAGCTGCCCATCAACGGCAAAATAATCCGGTGGCACTCCTGCCACATCGGTCATTTTATTATTATCATCCACAAGGAAAAGACCTTTGTTGAAATACACATCCGAGGAGTCAAAGGAAACATAGATCGGAATATCCCCGATAATGCCTATGCCCTTTTCATTTGCGTATTCCTTGAGTCCCTTCCATTGACAGAAAAACTCATACTGTATAAACTGCCATCCGAATTCTGTTTCGGGAGAGTATTCATCCCTTTCCCACTCAGTCCATTCAGCAAAATCATTAGCAGATTTCAGCGCCATAAACCTGCAGAAATCTGCAAGATAGCTGTTTTCTGATATAAAATCGTTTATTTTCTCCCTGAGAGAGGAGTCTGCTCTGCCCGAGGCCTTCATAAGAAGCTCCACTCGCTCTGCAGAAAGGCGGTCAAACTCGCAGGAATAGGGTGTTTTCTGTTTTGCCTCACAAAGCTCCGATTCAGTAATAAGACCATCTTCAAAAAGAAGCTCCAGATCCACAAAATACGGGTTGCCCCCAAAGGTGGAATATGACTTATACGGGGAATTGCATTCATCCACAAGACCGAAGGGTAAGACCTGCCAATAGGAAAAACCACATTCATACAGAAAGTCCACAAAAGCTCTTGCATTTCTGCCGAAGCTTCCGCAGGAGTAATCTCCCCAAAGGGAGGATATGTGCATAAGCACACCGCTTTTTCGTTCCATTGTGACTACACCTTTCATCCGTAAATAAAACCCGAAAGCCGAGTTCTACGGCACATCAAGGTAAATTTTACTTATATATATCCATAATATAATTATACAAATTAATTATACCACAAAGCCTGCATTATTGTAAATAGACAAAGCAACCAAAGGCTTGTATCTTTTCTGTAAACAATGCCCATTTATAGGGGTTGGGAATTGGCAAAAAGATAAATGGCTCCGCAGAGAAACTCTGCGGAGCCGCAATGTTTTCAATTAAGAGCGTTTGAGATGTGCGTTTTTCTTATGCAATAGCATCAAGCATATTTGCATACTCTGTTGCAAATGTTGAAGCTGCTGAGGTAGAAATAACGTTTACCTCCTCGTTCTCTACAAGTAATGAGTGGTACTCATTATCTCTGAGAACATAACCTGCCTGGTCGTTGCACATAGCATAAGCCATAACATACTCAACATCTACAAGATCCTTGTAGGGAGCGTATGTCCATTCCTCATCAAACCAAGCTGCATCGCCTGACTCGGGACCGCCGTAAACAAGGATAGGATCAAACTCACCGGGGCAAAGGAAGATACCAAGCTTGCCGCCAAGCTCCATATAACCGATTTCGGTTACAAGCTTATAATCATCGGATGTCTTAACAATAACTGAACTGAGAATGTCCTCACGTGCAGCAAGTGTAAGAATCTCGTTTGTAACATTAAGTCCAACTTCCTGAAGCTTGATGTTGAGAATGGGAGCAAGAGCTACATCATTATCAATTGCCATTACCTTCTTGGCAATGTTATATCCGTATTCCTTAACAGAAGCAAGATCCTCTTTTTCGGACTCGTGCATAATATTCCATGCATCAACTGCATCAGGAAGATCCTTGTCGGATACTGCAGCAACACAATCGTTAGGACAAGAAATTACATATCTGCCCTTTGAATTCTCCTCAACTGTGGGGATAGCATCACAGGCTGAACAGAAATAAATGTGTCTTGATGTTATGGCAAGCTCCGGACCTAAAACAAATACAACATTTGCATTTGCTTCCTCGTTGATTGCCTTTTCAATGTAATAGGGATAGTCTGCAGAAAGCTCATCGGGACCTGCGCCCAAGCCTGTACAGTGGATACCTGCCTCGAGAATCCAGGTTTCCTTTGAACCGTCCTCGGGAGCGAAGCGGATTCTGTTAACTCTGGGATCGATTGCCTGAGGATCACGCTTATCCTTTATGTAATTGCCTATGTCGGCATAACCGTAGGAGAGCTCGCCCTCCTTCATATTAACAACGGCTCTCTTCATAGCGTAAACTGTCTTGTTGAAGAGATTCTCCATAAACTCCTGATTCTTCTGAACCTTAAGCTCATCGATAACGCCGCCTGCAGCTGCATTACCGGTATTAAAGATAAGTGCGGGAGCAAGAGGAACGTTCATACCGAGAGTATCGATACAGGAGTGCTGGTGAAGTGTAGAAACGTTGATGCTGATGATACCGTACTTCTCAGCAAACTCAGCCATTCTTGAACGGATCTCCATAACATCGCCTCTTGCGAAGCCGAAGCCGTCAATAACAGCATGAACTACAACACCGCTTACGCCATCACTGATAGCATAAACACGGACTCTCTGATCATCGTAAACCTTTTTGGGTGCACGGCCAACAATGGGCTCAAGTGAACCGCCAAGGAAATAATCACCGCTCATTACATCGATGCCTTCAATAAGTGATGCACCTGCGTAACCGAGGCTCCACTCACCTTCAGTATCATCAAATACTTCCTCACCTGCGTAGAAATACTCAGGCTCGTACTCTTCCTCTGTTGCCCACTTGTCCTCATAACCGGGCCAGTACTCGTTAAGATATGAGAGCACGAAAGCAATAAGCTTATCAACAAATGAATTGAATACATTTTCGATGCTGTAATTTCCGATTTCTGTAAGATCAAGTGCACTTGCAGGAACGGATACAACCGAGAATGTAAGAATAAGTGACAGAATAACTGCCAATACCTTTTTTGACATAGGTATGCCTCCTTGTATATTTGTACATAGTGATTATATATCTTTTTACGGAAATAATCAATATAAATTTATACCTCTGTTGTTTCTTTGGTATTTTTCGCCAATTCTTCCTCGATTATTTTGTTTATATTGTTCTTTCCACTGTGTCTGTAAGGCTTGAATTTGAGAATAATATACATTACAGCAGCACCGATTGCATTGAGTATGGCATCACCCATTGTATCCATCAGGGCAAACCTTGCTTCAAACCGTGCTTCATCAAGAGGAATGAGCATAAAAATTGCTTCCTTTGAGCCTGCTTCCTCAATGGCCTTCTGCAGGTCCCAATGCTGAGCATCGCCACCGAACCACTGGTCAAAGGTGAACTCGAAAAGCTCCCAGCCGGATGCGAAAACGAACGCCACACCAAAGGCCGCAAGAGCAACAATGTTTGCAGGGCAGATTTTCTTGTCGCGAAGCTGCATAGCACAGAGAAGCTCATAGCTTATGAACACAGCCTCGGCACAGCCGAACATATGAAGCACCTTGTCATAGGCGGGAATCGCATAATAGAAATTAAGAAAAGCGCCGCCGAAGGAAGCCAGGAAAAATCCCAGAATCGTTATATTCTGAAAATATGCAGGTAAATATCTGGGAAAGGTGTTTTTGGGGAAAAGCTGACAGATTTCAAATGCAAACATACCAACAAAATTGGCAGCCATCTGCAAGGGCTGGTAAAAGCCCAGATCACTTTTCACCACAATACTGTAAATAATGCCGAAAATCATAAGTCCTCTGAGAATCCACCAATACACAAGCTCCCAGGGCTTGCACATACTTATAACTCTCTTTAAATAACTTTTTTCCATTAATATTTTCTCCTCACATCAAATGAACATAATATATATAGAATACCAAATAGTACGGGTATTATAATTCCTTTAAGGAAATAACTGCTTAAGATTTTATTACATTCTCCCCTTGTGTGGCTACGGGCTTGTGAGCACATTATTTTTGTTCAAGTATTTTCTTAAATAATGTTGAAAAAAAGCAAAAAGAATTGTATAATATACAATTGAGAGAAAACCGGAGTGTATTTGTGTGCATATCCGGAGTTCCCGAAAGCTCTTTCGGGCTGACAGAAAGGAGCACTTTTATGGGTAAGCGCGAGGATTACATTTCCTGGGATGAGTTTTTTATGGGCGCGGCTATGCTTTGCGCCAAAAGAAGTAAGGATCCCAACACACAGGTAGGTGCCTGTATCGTCAACAATGAAAACAGAATCCTCTCCGTAGGCTACAACGGATTTCCTGCGGGCTGTGATGATGATGTATTCCCTTGGGACAGAGAGGCTCAGGATGCCTACGACTCCAAGTATGTATATGTCTGCCACGCGGAGCTTAATGCTATCCTCAATTGCAGAGGCAGAAGCCTTGAGGGAAGCCGCATATATGTTGCATTGTTCCCCTGCAATGAGTGTGCAAAGGCTATTATCCAGAGCGGAATCAAAGAGGTAATTTACCTTTCCGACAAATATGCTCACACCTCCTCCACCAGGGCATCAAAGAGAATGTTTGATGCGGCAGGAGTGAAGTACACAAAGCTTACACCTGCAAGGGATGAGCTTGTTCTCGACCTGAGAGAGGAAAACATCTGAGTCCCCGGACTCACACAAAATCAGTTTTTAAAAAAATAAAATATAGGAGTGTTTATCTATGGCATTAGTTAACGCAAAAGAAATGCTTACAAAAGCAAAAGCAGGTCACTACGCAGTAGGACAGTTCAACATCAACAACCTTGAGTGGACAAAATCCATTCTCCTTACCGCACAGGAAATGAATTCTCCTGTTATTCTCGGTGTTTCCGAGGGTGCCGGTAAGTATATGTGCGGCTACAAGACAGTTGCAAATATGGTTAAGGCTATGATTGATGAGCTTAACATCACTGTTCCCGTTGCTCTCCACCTTGACCACGGCTCATACGAGGGTGCAAAGGCTTGTATCGAAGCAGGCTTCTCCTCAATTATGTTTGACGGCTCTCACTACCCCATCGATGAAAATATCGCAAAAACAAAAGAGCTTGTTGCTATCTGCGAAGAGCTTGGTCTCTCCATCGAGGCTGAGGTTGGCTCAATCGGCGGCGAGGAAGACGGCGTTGTTGGTGCAGGTGAATGCGCAGATCCTGATGAGTGCAAGATGATTGCTGATCTCGGTGTTACAATGCTTGCAGCAGGTATCGGTAACATTCACGGTAAGTATCCCGAAAACTGGGCAGGTCTTTCCTTTGACACTCTTGCAGCAGTTCAGGAAAAGACAGGCACAATGCCTCTCGTTCTCCACGGTGGTACAGGTATCCCCGCTGAAATGATCCAGAAGGCAATTTCTCTCGGTGTTTCAAAGATCAACGTTAACACAGAGTGCCAGCTTGCATTTGCTGATGCTACAAGAAAGTACATCGAAGCAGGTAAGGATCTTGCAGGTAAGGGCTTCGATCCCAGAAAGCTTCTTGCTCCCGGCTGCGAGGCTATCAAGGAAACTGTTCGTGAGAAAATCGAGCTCTTCGGCTCCAAGGACAAGGCTTAATCCGGTAGGGCTTCTATGAGTGATAAAATAAGAAGGGCTGTACGGATTGTATTTGCCGGTATTGCGGTAATTTCTGCTGCTGTTGCTTTTGTGCTTTCTCCTCTCGGAAACAAGCTCACAAGCAAGGAAGAAACTCTCCCCTCTGCTTCTGTTATTGAAACAACAGAAAGCACCACGGAGCAGACCACGGCAGAAGCTGCATCGGAAGCTGAAACAGATGCCCCCTCCTCTGCAACAGAAGAAGGCACAGCGGTTACTGTTTCCACAACCGGCAGACTCAACAAGGGCTACACCCTCTTTATAGATAAGCGCACCTTTGATTATACCGAGGAAAACGGAGTAACAACTCTAATTGCCAAGGAAAATGACAAGGTAAAAATGGTTATTACTCCCCTTGAAAAGGGCTATGACATCCGTTGCTCTGAGCTTTTGCAGGAGTATACCGACATCAGCGCTAATAAAAAGCTTCCAATAAAAAACATAAGCAGCACCTTCAGCACCATTGACGGCGATAATACTACAACAATAGTATATTGCGTGGATAACGCTAAGGGCGGATGCGTAGAAATTATGTATCAGTATCCCAAGGGCGGAGAAAAGCTGGCAGAAAAGTTTGAGCTTCTTCTCACTATGTTTAAAATTGTGTAAGCTGATTTTCTAAAACACATACAAGAACGGCAGAGAAACAAAAAATTGTTCCTCTGCCGTTTTTTATTATATGCAATCAAGAAAACAAGCTCTCAACCGGTTGTAAAAAGCCATTTTCAGCTTTATCTTACAATATTCTCTCCGTCAAATACTATAACGCCGTGGCCGTGACCTGTTTTCTTTCCTGAAAGGACTCTGTCCTTGAAGGCTTTTCTGAGGGAGTTGTCCT